>CAYHAK010000054.1:0-10037 GCA_964354625.1 uncultured Candidatus Bathyarchaeia archaeon | reverse complement strand
GGCAGTCCAAAGTGGCTCCTGACTTGCAGGGCCGAGTCTTCGCCACCAGACGCCTCATAGCCCAAATCTCAGCCCCACCGGCAATGCTGGTTGCAGGCATCCTAGCTGACGCCATATTCGAACCAGCAATGAGAACCGGAGGCTCACTGACACCGGCCTTCGGATGGCTCACAGGCACAGGACCGGGCGCAGGCATGGCCCTCATATTCATTTTCGCCGGGCTGCTCGGCGCAGCCTTCACCCTCGGAGTCTACGGCATCCGCACCGTACGCAACGTCGAAACCATCATGTCCGACCACGATGCCCAGAAACCAGCATCCGAGCCCTCGACCGCCACTTAGCCTACCGTCGCGGACTGTGGGTGCTACTGCAGGGCGCGAATGAGGTCTCAGCTAGCTTTGATATTGAGTGATGAAGAATAGGGTGTTGAAGAGGCCTAGGTCTGCTTCTCTTGGATTGCAGTCAGGCGCGGCTAGCTGATGATCTGCCCACTTATCAGCGTTATATCCTGCAAGGGCCTCTCGTACGCGGGGCTTGAGCTGTCTGTGGTATCTGTTGCTACGCTGCCGATTGCGTCGACTACTGACATGCCTTCAGTCACTTTTCCGGACGCTGAGCACGCGCTTCCTAACCCACCCAGACGGATGAATAATGATGATTACTCATCCCGTTTAGATAGTTATTCATCCATTGCCGTCCGAGTAACTCTGAGATTTCATCCGAGTGTCAAACTAATGCCTTCTCATCATCCGGCAAAAAAACAATAGACAGGCCGAAAAATAAAAACGTTCGCCATCACTTATGAGCATCTTGGTACCTTCGGTATCTTCCGACGGAACCTTCGAGCCATCTGAGACTATGCAGCAATGCCGAACAACCGTGGAAAACCCAGATAGTAGGCTGAATACACGGATATCAACGTGGTGGGCATGCTGAGTTGTGCAATCAAAGAAATGCGGAGTTGGTCTTGTCCGCGTGCGCTACGTAACAGCTGCCCGCCTCTGGCTTGATGGCGACAAGCTCCTCCAGATCATAGAGCGATAATGCCAGAACCAGCTTGCGTCGCTGCTTCGAAGCTTCGAAGGCATCCATGACCTTCCCAGAGCGCGCGCCAATCACTTTCTTCTCCCACTTGTACGTGGTCTGCTTCGACCTTCGAAAAACAAGAACAGCGCGCGCGGCACGTCCGAACGCTCGTCAGCACAAACCGCATTCAACAGATAGGCCTGCTTGGGCGACACAGCCAAGCACCCCCAATTCTTCTTGGCAATTCGACAGAAGCTGACCAAAGGGTCAACATCTGCATACGCAAATCTGGCAAGCACGACGCCGTGTGCCTGATTCACAAGGCTGTTGAGCTTGCTTTCAACTTCGGCTTCAGAGAAGATCGACCCCCCAGTCATGTTCGTGGCATCCGTGAGCGTCGCCACAGGCTCCGCTCTTTGGCCTTCTCAACAAAATCCCGCGTCATCTCCGGCTTGGCACCGTGTAGCCAGAAGTCACACGTTTAGACGACGGTTCGGGCGCGTGTCACCGTCTTTCAGCAGAATCTTGTTGCCCCCGATCTCGTTGACGCCATAATAGAACGTCAGGCTCGTTCCGCGTTTAACCATGCTCAGGCCTCCAGTTTCTTCGCGTTTCTGCATGCATTTGAAAGAGCGAGCATAATATGAGGGAGAGTGAAAACGCTGAAGACTTTCGTGTACTTCGCTGTTCCTGCCCTTACAACCGTCTCGACCTTGCCGCCGGCCTCGAGATATCCTTTGATGAAGACTTCGGCAATGCGTTCCGCAACGCGTGCCTCAGCAAGCGGTGGAATGTCGTGCCCGGCATAGTACAGGAACTCGGCCACGTCCCAAACCTTGTCGCCGTCTCTCGCAGCTTGCTCGAAATCCGTCAGGTAGATCTCGCCGTGCTTGCCGATTATGACGTTCTCAGGCTTCGTGTCGCCCAAGGCAACGCCGAAGGCATGAACCTTGGCGAGCTTCCTGCCAATTCTATCGATGACCGTCAAGTCCTTTCTCGTGTCACCCGGAGAGCGAGTGGCCGCAAGCCTCTTAACCACGCTACCTGCGTTTTCGCCTTCAACATGCTCCATGAAAACCAAACGTTCTTCCGCGCTAACGTGCAGGATTCTCGGAACGTCAAAGCCTTTTGAATACAATAGCTGGTTGATGGCGACCTCCCTTTCGAGGCGCGAGCGACCCAGAACCGCGAAAGTCCTCGTTCCAACCGTCCACAAAGTTAGCGGAAACCACTTGAAGCTTGACCAGTCTCTGAAACGTTTGGCCACAACTCTGCTTTCCTCGCTATCACTTGAGGCCACGATCAGATATACGTCGTTCAAGACGCCCCCGATTTCCCTGATCTCTACTCGCGCGTTCTTGCCAGCTGACAACACCTTTCTGGCATATGCCTCGATGTCCAGCCGATTCGCCATTGAAACGCGTCCACGGGCCGTTGGAACGAACAAGTACTTCTCAGGCACTTCCAGTTTTGGAGTGATCTTTGAATCAGCTTGTGTGAACCGCTGAAGCCTAAGGAGTGAAGCCTGGTTCTGCGAGAGAAAGGTCATGACTCTTGGGAAAGCGCCCAGTAAGGATGCGAAAAGTGTCCTCTGAGCAGGCTTCAGGAGATTCGTGAATCGCACTCTTCTCTTCTTGGAGCTGTCCGCGAAGCTCTTGGAGATCCTCACATAGCAATCTGAGAAGTATATGACGCCCCTTTTCTCTAATTCATCCAGTGCCGTCGAATATCCTTCGAGGACTTGTCGTATGCTTTTCTCCTTGTCTTTCCCTTGGATGAAGTCGAGCGAACCGTACATAGTAGGCGGAAAGAGTCGAGCCCTGCTTAGCATCGCCTCGTACATGAAATACTCTGGCTTTATGTAGATCTCGTAACACAATTCCGGAAAGCTTAACACCAGATTCTCCAGAAGCTCAGTGACCAAGCGCCTCTTCAATTTGACTTCTTCGATACGCAAGTAGCCAACGTTTTCCAGCGCGTCGTAAGGGAAGATGAGCCCGCCAGCCAAGGCTTCGCCGAGAAATCCTCGATCGACGTCTCTTTCGAAGACCCACTGGTCAACCGCCAGAATGGCCACAGTGTGTCCGTCAATCATCTTCAGGTAATGCAGAAGTCGAGGTTGAAAATCGCGAATGACAAGTAGGACTCCAATGGTTTCTCGGTCAACAGACAGCCCCAATGCGTAGTCACTGCACAAACAGGCTGCCGTGATTTCCGACTTGCCAGCGACGCGTCTGCAGATGTCTCGAATCTGCTCAACCAACCTTTTACTCATTTGGTTCGCGTGCGCTGCCAACGTTTCACCTGACAGGAGAGGTCAACCAGTAAAAGAAGGTTGTAGCCTGTACTTAATTCTTGTCAACGATCAAGCCGTAGGTTCTTAGGACCCTTAGTGCCTTCACGGCTTTTTCTGGCAAGTTGTACATTGGGATGTTGGTGGTGCGCATGGCCTTGTGCACAAGTTCAAAGTCCTCGCCGCCCGCTGGCACGTCCACGACGGGTTTTTGGGGATGCTTGGAAGACACTTTCTGAATGACCCTCGCATCCGAGGGCTCAAAAAAGGTTGACTTGAGCATGTTGATGACGAGGACGCCGTCCACGTTCTTGTCGCCTATCACGAGCTCCAGAACCTTCTCGTAGCGATCTGCACGTGCGTCTGCAATCATATCTATCGGATTGGCTGCGTCGACGCCGGGGTAGAGGCTTTCGATTTTCGTCTTCACGCTTTCTGAGAGTGTGGCCAGTTTCAGGCCGCTATCGTAGACCGCGTCGCCCGCCAGTATCGCTGGACCGCCTACATTGCTGACCACTGCCACGTTGTCGCCGTGCATTGGAGGCTGCTTCGAAAGCGCTATGGCGGCATTCATCAGTTCCTCGATGTCTCGGACACGTATGATTCCGGCTTTTCTTAAGGCTGCGTCGAATATCTCGTCTGACCCTGCAATCGAAGCCGTGTGGGATTTGGCGCGGTGCGCGGATTCCTGCGAGATACCGCCCTTCAAAGCCAATATCGGCTTTTTTTTGACGATCTTCCGTGCCTCTTCGATGAATTCGCGTCCGCTCTTTGTGCCTTCCATGTACAGGCAGATGACCTTCGTGCTCTTGTCCTGTCCGAAATATCTGAGCAGGTCAACGTCATCAACGTCAATTTTGTCGCCTACGAAGGCGAATTTGCTGATGCCAATCCCGTAGAAGCAGGCCCAGTCAAGCAGGCAGGAGCCCACGCCGCCGCTCTGAGACACAACTGCAATGTTGCCCTTCGTGGGCATGGTGTCTCTCTCAAAGGTTGTGTTCAGGCCGTTCGCAGTGTTTATCACTCCCATAATGGTGTTCGGGCCAAGGATCCGCACGCCATACTTCTTTTTGATATTCAGCAGATGCTGGCGTTGCGGATGCTTGTATCCTCCAGTGATCATGATTAGGGCCTTGACGCCTGCGGCAGCGCACTTTTCAGCCAGCTCAACTGACTGATTGGGCGGCAGCATTATGACTGCGAGCTCAGGCTTCACTTTTAGCTTGCCAAAGAAGTCATCTAGTTTCCTAGCGTCCACGTCCAGCACGTGCGTCTTTCCCCTATAGAATTTTCTCATGTTGTAGGTTACGCTTTTGAGAAGCTGCGGCGAGGCCATTCCTACCTTTTCGCGAATCATACTTGAGCCTATTAGCACGACGTTGCGCGGCTCAAAGATAGTCTTCACTTGATCCATAGAGTCAACCTTCAAACCAAGGCCGCTAGGCGGGAAGGAAAGAACATACGTTGTTCGTGTTCATAAACCTAACCCGTAGAAGGCTCTATTTCCGTTCAATGATCTTCATGTAGGCGAAGGCCGCGCAGAACGTGAAGATCCCTGAGAAGACTACGACGTTGATCACCATGTTCCATGAAAACGAAAATGCTGAGGAATTCAGTAGGAACGAGCGAATCATGTCGGATGTGTTGCTCAGTGGGTTGACTTCGGCCAGCGTTACCAGAAAGGAGGGGAACTTGCCTGTGGCGCCGAGGTCTTGGATGATGGAGAGAGGGTAGAAGACGCTGCTGCAGAAGAACAGTGTATAGTAGACTAAGCCTCTTGCGGTGATGAACTTTTCCAGGCTTGAGGTTGAGACTGCTATGGCTATGCTGAGGCCCGAGATGCCGGTGGCTAGGAAGAAAAGGACCAGTAGGATTAGCAGGAACTGTCCGATCGATGGGAGGCCTAGGAATAGGAAGCAGGTCGCAAGGAGTGGGGACATGTAGAACATTCCGCGCAGTCCTCCTGAGAGGACTCGGCCCATGGCCAGTTCAAACCGTGTCATAGGCAGGCTCAGCATATAGTGGTGAACTTCTCTTCGTCGTTCCATGTTTATCTCGCGCCCTATCATGAAGGCTGAAGCGAATAGGCCAGTGACGACGAGGCCTGGCGCGAAGAAGTTGAAGTAGCTGCCTATTTGACTTTTGATGGATTCGTCGAGCATGTTGTCGTAGACTATGGCCATGATGAACAGGTCGGTCAGGTTCATGCTAACGAGGCCTACGAGCCACCATTTGTAGCGGAAGAAGTTGCGGAAGTCATGCTCCAGCATGTGTATGATGCCTGCGCCTCGCATTTACTGCCAGCCTCCTCCCTCGATGCGCCTTTCGTAGATGATCACGCCTACGAACGTGAAAAAAGAAAAGAAAGCAACCACTCCTAACAAGGGCAACAGGGGGTTATTCAGTACGAAGTACACGGATTCTATGCCTGTGCCCCAGCGGAACAAGTCAGCTGTGAAAGTTATCGGGTTGAAGTTGGCGAGCCACCCGTAGAAGGGATTGGATTTCTGCACGATTGCCAAGGGGTACATGGCTGTGCTGAGCCGCACGATCAACGCGTCCAATATGCCCATGAGAATGTCGAAGCGGTCGCTGGATTTGATGATGACGGCGATAGTTATGCTGAGGCCTGAGACTCCGAAGGCAAAAAGGAACAGCGAGAACAGAGCCACGAGGAAGTTGAGCGGGTTGATTGCTCCAATGACGTATAGTGATACGCCTATGAGGGGACCCACGTAGATGAAGGCGCGGAGGCCCCCGCCTATTGATCTGCCCAACACGAGTTGCCTTCTTGTAACTGGCAAACTGAGCAAGTATTCGAAAACGCCGTGCTCTGCCTCCTCATAGATGTCGAAACCAATGAAAATGGCTGCCGAGTAGAGCGTCATTATTGAAAGCCCCGAAACATAGTACTGGAAGTAGTTGGGGATGTTTACAAGCCGCGAGGCGATCAACCCGAACAGGGCTATCTGCGACACGAACCAGATAGCTCGCATGATTATCATGAACTTGTACTGGAAGAAGAGGCGAATGTCACGCTCAACGACCAGCAGCAACTTGTTCGTTGTCTGCTCACTCTCCGGTCTTTTGCGCTTCCTCTATGGTCAGGCCTGTGTAATGAATGAAAACATCGTCCAAACTAGGTTCGCTCATATGTAGCGCCTTTATTGGCACGTTCTTCTTCATGAGCATGGTCATCATCCTCGGCACGACTTCCTCGACTTGGTTGAGGTAGAGTCGCAGGTTGGAGGGCTTGGGCTGGACGACCTCCACGACCTCTTTGAGGTCTTTCAGCTCCTTGATCACCTCAGCAGAGGGCTCGCTTTCAAGCTGCACCTCTATGATGTCGCCGCCTGGAATGCTGTCCTTCAGCTTCTTAGGTGTCTCGCACACGAGCAACTTGCCTCGGTGTAGTATGCCTACGCGGTCTGACAGCCTGTCAGCCTCGTAAAGCTCGTTCGTGGCAAGAATGATGGTCGATCCCTCATCTCTCAGCTCAAGAAGCAAATTCCACACTTTGTGCTTGCCCACGATGTCGATCTGTGCCGTAGGCTCATCAACGATAGCGATCTTGGGCCTCTGAATCAGCACCTTGGCCACTTCGACTCGCTTACGCATGCCGCCTGAGAGGGCATGAACGTTTCTGCGCCTAGTCTCCCACATGTCTAGTGTTTCCAGAACCTCCTTGACTCTCTTTTTGCGCTCCGCAGTTGAAAGGCCGCACACCTTAGCGTGCCAGTTGACTATGTCCCATGGCGTGCTGACCCACAGCATTTTGGGCTCCTGAAAAGCTATCCCTAAGAGACCGCGCACCTTATCTGGGCTCTTCTTGATGTCATGTTCGCCTACGATGGCGGTTCCGCCTGTTGGCTTTATCACAGTGGCAAGCATAAGTATAGTGGTGGTTTTGCCTGCGCCGTTAGGCCCCAAGAGCCCTAGGATCTCGCCCTCCTCAACATCGAGGTCAAGATGGTCAACCGCAATCACGTTGCCGTACTTCTTGCTCAAGTCCATTATCCGAATTATCGGAGCCATCAGTACACCCGATCAGAACCAAATACAATGGCACACCGCCTAGATAAAACTAATGGACGCAAGTCAAGCCGCCAAACCGCAGACAGTGAGCTACAGAAGAGGATTGTTCGTTGCGCGCGCATGGGCATGCTGCTAGACAACTACCTCTACGTAAACCTCTTTCCGCAACTGCCCTTCCTGATAGCCATCGCAACCACGATCCCAACACTCATAATCGTCTCGTTCCTCGTCCACGGACCAACGAAAGGAGAAAACTAGCCTACACGGCGCGGAATTGCGGCCCAGGATTTCTAGCTCGCTGGCCAGCGGGTTTGCCACTCTTCTTTGAAGAAGATCTCAGAAAGCTCTTTCCTCGGTCTCGAAGCCGGCGCTTCATTCGGTATGCCGATTGGCAGCAATGCCACGACTTTCACTTTTGCGGGAATCTTGAGCAGGCGCTTCACTGCTTCTTCGTCGAAGGCACCTATCCAGCATGTGCCATAACCTAAGGCTGTGGCCGCCAAAACCATGTGTTCCAAGGCTATCATCGTGTCCTTTTCAAACCACCGTGCCGACACGTCTGGATCGCCGATCGCTGCTACGATTGCGGCAGCGTCGCTCAGGAATGTCTGGTTATTCGCTGCCTCCGCCAAAGCCTTCTTGCAGTCTGCGTTCTGAACTACTACAAAACGCCACGGCTGGCGGTTAGCGGCAGAAGGAGCCAGACGAGCAGCCTCGAGAATGCTCTGCAACTTCCCATCAGGTATGGGTTCAGGTTTGTATTTTCTGATGCTTCTTCGCGACTTCATAGCTTCAAGAACGTCCATTCTAGTTTCACCTATTGACATGTACTCTACATGGTTTATTACGTTTTCCGAATACAAGTTTAATAACCGAAATGCTGGAGCGGGATTTGGACCCGCGAGGCCAGGTCCTCTGACAGGCTCAAGCAGAAGCCTCAAGGGTTCCGAGACTTATTACAGGATTGCCTTCAGCACCGACCTCTCCGTCCGCTCTGATGCCAGGAGATAGATGCGCGTTCGCATGCCTAAACTGTTCTTCCAGCTTCAAGTGCTGTGGAGCCATCTTTGATGAGGCCCTTACCATTCATAGGCAGGATCATACAGCCTTGGACCCACAAGTCGGCCTTGCGCAACAAAGCACCAAATAAGAAGTAATCTATCTGTGGACAAGCGCGATGGCTGGTTTCGAGTAAGAAAGGTTGCGGTAGGCCTTCTCCTCTTTTCATTGAAAGCACAGGAAAGCGTTGAACTGCAACAGCTTCAGCGAAACACTGGCACTTAGATCATGGGCTTTGGTTCTTCGATTTTTCTGAGCAACGGGCGTAGCGCGGCTGTTGGTCCGCTTTCTTCACCTAAGCCGTGCGTAGGCATGCCTGGTGTACCGATCTTTCTGCATATGAGGTTCAGCGAGTCTTCAGTGAAGTTGAGCAGGCTCTGCCCCTCTGTCGTCAGCTTATATACTTTCCTCGGACGTTCGTTGCACATGTTCCACTCGCTTTTGACATGGCCCTTGCGCTCAAGCTCTGCTAGCAATGGGTAAATGGTGCTTGGCCCAAAATACATGCCGAAGGTCTTTCGGATCTTGGTTATGATCTGGTATCCATGCATTGGCTGGCCGTTTAGGAATTGCAGTACAATGAGGTCGAGAAGGCCTTTCATCAGTTTTGACTGGACTTCTTTCGAGTTGTTCATCATTTCATGTTTCCCCTCTGTGTATCCGTGTTCTACACGAATACAATATGTCCTCTCCCGGACATATCGCAAGTCTTTATATAGCATAAACGCCCATATAAACGTTCATACCTACCCAAAGCATAAACAAGCATATCAAAACATAACAACCTATCCCGTTCCCTATATAACCTGAATAAGCCAAAACATGAACAAGTTCACAACAGACTACATTCTGAGCGTGAAAGCATTGGCGGAAACCTTTAGAAATCAACTTGTACAACGCATCACCAGAAACCTGCTCGACATCCAAATACTCAGGCTAATCCAAAGCCAGCCAATGTGGGGCTACATGATCAAAAAGCAAGCCAGCGGAAAATTCAACGTGAAGCTCAGACACGGCGCACTGTATCCACTCCTGAACACTATGGAGAGTAAGGGCTTTCTAACAAGCGAGAAACAGAAGCAAGGCGGAAGAATAAGAAAAGTATACACCATAACCAAGAAAGGCGAAGAATACCTAGACGTCTACAACAGCATACTAAAAGAACAAATACAAAAACAAGACATAACACAAAAAGAGGGAAAATGAAGCAGAAACGCAAGGCACAGAAGCCTCAATCTTCAGAAAAAGCGCGCGCGCGCGGGCAGAAACAACTAGCCAAGCAGATACAGCAGCTACTGGAAGAAAGGGGAACTAATACCCTCAAGAAGGTTCAAGAAGCCATTTTTGAGGAAAAGATCGAAAGCCCCAAAATCCGGGAAGCCTTGAAACACTTTCTGTCCTATAGGCGCGGTTTTCTCGTACGCCCAATGTTGATCTCACTGGGGTGCGAAGCCGTAGGCGGAACAACTGACCTCATCCCAGAAGTCGCTACGCCACTCGTTCTCATGAGCGGAGGAATGGACATTCACGACGACATAATCGACAATCAGAAAACGCAAGAGTCTCGACCAACCGTATTCGGGAAATTCAACAGAGACGTTGCCTTACTCACAGGAGATGCCCT
>CAYHAK010000053.1:0-10658 GCA_964354625.1 uncultured Candidatus Bathyarchaeia archaeon | reverse complement strand
TTTTATTTTGCGCGCGCTATTAGACAGTGCAGGTTTAACGCATTAAAGAAAACGCGAGCAGAGTTCACGTGTTGCCTTCGCGTCAGAGGTCAGCGTTTCTCGAGTCTCTCGAGTTCCTTCTGCAACTGGTTCTTCAAAACCGGGCATTGCGCGATTTTGTTAGGAGCGTAAGAGCATTCTGTCTTCTGCATCAGGCAGGTACCTTTTCCTTCGATTTCTAGTCTCTGGACACACAGGTTCTGCACGCTGTAGTTGATTCTTCCCTCTTTGGGTTCGGATCCTCCTGCAACTGCTATGGCGCTCTCAATAGTAAACTTTCTGACCTGTTCACGGTTGTTTATGGAGTAGATTGCCCACAAGTCAGGTGTCAACTGCGTCACAAACCAAGGAGGAACTCCCTTCAGTCGTTCAATAAGGTTTGGCTGAAACTTTGTCAGAAGCTCGAAATACTGCTCGGGTTTCTTCTCAATGTATGATATGGCTTCCTCGATCTTGACGCGCCCTTTGGAGGCGAGCAGGCTTGACCCTGTAGGGGTAAGCTCATAGTACGTGAATCCATCAATTTCCTTCGTGCCCTCAAGAAAGCCGCACTTGCCCAGCCTCTGCAGCTTTCCAGTCACAGTGCTATGAGCCAACCGTTTTCCCCGTTTCTTCAAATCCCTCTCGATATCATACTGCTTCTTTTTGTCACTTCGAAAAAGCACTTCCAAAATATCAAGATCATCATCCTTGAATACCAAACGAACGCCATCATCCGTTGCCTGCTCTAGTTTCCTTAACACACGTCTTAACACGGTTCTCTCCCTCGCGCGCTATGATGATTCCGACGCCTTATGTCGGATTCGCATGGAAATATAAGCCGCAACCGCTATATTTAAGCCTGTTGATAAGGGAATATTGTGCGCGCGGTGCGTACCCAAAATGGTGAAGGATATGACTGTGAAAAGGAGTTTCCTGGAGGTTATGGCGAAGCAGGTTCATCCTTCTTCGGTTTTGCCTCCGAGAAGCCATGGAAAGGATGTTGCTGATTCGGTGAAAGCCACCGGGGTTCAGCAGTTCCTGATCGTAAGACCCTTGGCTTCTAAGCCGGGTGAGTATGAATTGATAGATGGTTGTGGAAGACTGGAGGCTCTGCGGCCGGACGAAATGGTTTTTGTTGACGTTCGCGAGAACGTCAATGACGTTGACGTTTACAGAACGAGTGTAGCCACGTTTAAGAGAACGGAGAGAACCACTTATGAAGACGCCGTTTTCTACGCAGGTTACGTAGCCAAAGTGAAGAATGAGCCTGGCGAGAGAGGCGCGCAGGCCAGTGTTGCAAAGGATTCTCTCATGAGCGAAAGCCAACTGTCTCAGCTTCTGTCAATCAATGAGCTGTTCCTCAAACTCGATCAGCTGAGCAAGGAGTCGAAATTTGAGAATCTGAAGTGCATGGGTATTAACAAGCTCTACAAACTGTGCGAACTGACCTGCGACGAGGAGCTGCTTCGCTTTGCGAAGGAAGTTGAAGAGAAGGCAGACAGCATAACCATTGACGAAATTGAGAATCTGGTTGCGGACGCGCGGGATTCTATGCCTGAGTCATTGAGGTTGTTTGCGGAGGACGACGGCATTGCAGAGCCTGGCAAGCAGAGCCAAATAGATGTCGGAGTGCGCTTTCAGGAGTTGGCGATAAAGATCTCGGCGATGACAAAGAACGTGGACAGCGCCTTGTCGCAGCTAGGTTCCAGGGAAATGCCTTCGCGGCTGGGAGTGTCTGAGAAGCTGAGAACGCTTGAGAAGATCTCTGTCAGCTTGAGAAGGCTGTCCTATTACCTCGGCGAACTCGCATAGACCTCGTGAGAGCGTGTGCTAGTGGCTTGCTCGAGCGGTTGTCCGCGGTGCGGTTCACACGGGCTCTACCGGGATGGATGGCGCCGCCTGGATGGCGGTGACTGTGTTCAGCGGTGGCTGTGCAGAGGCTGTGGTCTTCGTTTCTCGGAGAAGCGCAAGCCTAATATCACGGGCGGACGAGTTGGTGATCGTCAAGTATGCGAGCTCTTGACAGAAGGCTCGAAAAACTTGAACACCGCAGCAAAAGAACAGACTGCGGAAGCCTCTCCACAACTATCGAACGACGCCAAAGGCTTGATCGTAAAATACATGGCCTACCTTGAAAAAGAGGGATACTACAAGGAAACATCGTACCCTAACCTGCTCAGACAGATCGCAAAGAACGGTGCAAACCTGCTTGATCCTGAAAGCGTCAAAGTGGCAATCGCAAGGAAGAATTGGAAGAAAAGCGTAAAGAAACTTGCCGTTCTTGCCTACGATGCGTTCGCCAAAATGCAGAAAATAACTTGGGACTCACCGAGATACGTTCCAGATGAGAGCATGCCCTTTGTGCCTGACGAAAAAGAGCTTGACCAATTGATCGCAGCATCACGAAGCAGACGAATGACAGCATTTCTCCAAACACTCAAGGAAACCTACGCAGACCCCGGAGAGATCCTGAGACTACAGTGGATTGACATCTCAGGCGACATCATAACGATAAAGCATCCTGTAAAGGGACATCTCGCAGGACAAATCAAGGTATCCAGCAGACTCGTTGCCATGCTGAACAGTTTGCCAAAGACATCGGACAGAGTCTTTCCAACAACCTACAAGTCGATTTACATATGTCTACGGACACTTCGCGAATCAAGTGCGGAGAAGCTACAGAATCCGAGACTACGGTCAATATGCTTCAAGAGCTTCAGACATTGGGGCGGTAGCATGATCGCCCACTACACAAACGGCAACGTCCTCACGGTCAAGAAACTGCTTCGCCACAAGAGAGTTGAGAACACAATGAAGTACATACACATGATCGACTTCAAGGAAAACGAATTCGAGATCACGACGGCAACGACGGCTGAGGAAGCTAAGAAGGCGCTGGAGACAGGTTTCACATACTGCATGGACAAGGAAGGCATAAGCCTCTTTCGACGCCCCAAAAGGTTTAGCGTTTGCGCGTAGACTTTAGCGTTTGCAGTGGGAAAGCCTAAATGTGAGTCTGCGGCTCATAATAGGCACGTTGTGAGTTGGACGTGATGAGTGCACCGGTTGAGAAGAAGGAAAAGGAAGATCCTGTGCGGATGCACAAGGAGGCAGGCACGCTTTTCGACGCAGGCAAGTTCAAGGAGGCAAGAGAGATTTTCAGACGCACCGCTGAGCTTTATCACAAGGGCCAGAACTACTTCGACTCCACCAGCATGATGTACAAGGCAGCAGAAGCCTCGTTCGCACTCAAAGAGCACGAGGCGGCCGCCGAAGACTTCATGAAGTCCGCAGAACTGTCCTTCCAGAAAGGGTTCGACAGGTTCGGCCTGAGCGGACTGGAGTACGCTAGAGACGCCTATAGGGTGCTTGAAAGGAAGGACAAGATCGAGGAACTGGAGAAGAAGATAAAAGAAGTGAAGAAGAAGCTCGAAGAAGCATTCTAGGCCTGCGCTTCACCATCAACCACTTTTTCCATCACCACCGTTTTCGACAAGCTTTATTTCTCCAAGAGCGCTGATTGAAGACGCACAGGCTTCTGAAGGTAGAGGACATGTCGACCTCTTTCACGGTTCTGGCTGAACTGGGTGACAAGCTGGAAGCCACGCGAAAGCGTCTTCAGATCCTGGATCTCGCAGCAGCCTTCCTAGAGAAGCTTGAACCACAGGAGGTTGAACCCGCCGTTTCCATGCTTCTTGGCAGACCCTTTCCTAAACACAGCCAACTGACCCTTGAAGTAAGTTGGGCAACGCTGAGCGACATTATCAGGCGGATAACCAATGTTGAATGGACCGCGTTCACCGAGGCCTTCAGCAAGACCGGCGATGTTGGTTCGGCGACACAGGCCGTCTTCGAGAATAGCAGGACCAGAAGGCAGGCCACGCTTTTCGCGAGAACCCTGACCATTGCCGAGATGAGACGCAGTTTCGAAGCAGTAGCTGAAACTACGGGGCAGGGCTCGAGGGAGAAGCGGGAACGTCTCGTCGAGACATTGTTCGGCGCGGCCACGCCGCAGGAAGCCAAGTACCTCGTCAAGATCTTCACAGGCGGTATGCGAACAGGTTTTCACGAAGGGCTGATGGAGCAGGCAGTTTCCAAGGCCTTCCACGTTCCGCTTGAGCTGGTCCAGAGGGCAAGCATGATCACTGGCGACATAGGCAAAGTCGCCTCCACAGCCAAGACCGAGGGCGCTGAAGGCCTGCAGCGGATTGGTTTCAAGCTATTCAGGCCTGTGAGCCTCATGCTGGCGCAGATGGTCAACGACGTTACCGAAGCTCTGAAAGAGCATGAAGACAGAACGGCCTTTGAGTACAAGTACGACGGGGCAAGAGTCCAAATACACAAGTCGGGTGACCAAATCAGGATTTTCAGCCGTCGACTGACCGACGTGACCGGCAGCCTGCCTGAGATTTGCGAGGGAGTCAAAGCCAGCGTCAACGCAAGGGAAGCCATACTTGAAGGGGAAGTCATAGCCGCAGATGCCAGCGGCCACCCCTTACCTTTCCAACATCTTATGCGAAGATTCAGAAGAACCAAAGCCGTAGACGAAACGGCAGAGCATTTACCCGTGAAGCTGTACCTGTTTGACGCCTTGTACGTCGACGGGAAGAACCTCATCTCGGCTTCCTACACGCAGCGAAGGCAGATCCTGGCGGCGAGCGCAGGACGGATACCATTGGCTACGCAACTCGTGACAGATGACATCGCTGGAGCCGAACACTTCTTGGAGGAGGCAATGGATGCAGGTCACGAAGGACTGATGGCAAAGAAGCTTGACAGCACCTACACACCAGGCATCCGCGGAAAACGCTGGCTCAAAATCAAGCCAATATTAGAGCCTTTGGATTTGGTGATAGTGTCCGCCGAGTATGGCTACGGCCGGAGAGTAGGTTGGCTTTCAGACTACTATCTGGCCGCGCGCGACGCTGAGACGGGCGAACTGCTCCCGGTGGGCAAAACCTTCAAGGGGTTGACGGATGCGGAGATTTTTGAAATGACGAGGAGACTTAAGGAGTCAGCCGTGAAGAGCAGTCCGCATTCGGTTTTCGTGGTTCCGAAAATAGTGGTTGAAGTGGCCTACAATGAGATTCAAAGCAGCCCGAAATACAAGTGCGGAATGGCCCTCAGATTCGCAAGGATAACCCGCGTCCGCGACGACAAAACCGTGGCCGACGTAGACACAATACAGCGAGTAAGGGAGATATACGAGAGGCAGTTTCTGAAGAAGGGCAGATATAAACTTGAACGGCAGAAATAGAGGCTAGAAGGAGAACAGCCCATTGGCAAGGGGAAAAAGAACCGTGGCCTTCGACGAATTCTACAGTCGTCAGACCGCGCTCAAGGAACTCGGCAGAAAAGGCCAGAAAAAGCTTGCCCAATCAAAGGTTGCGGTCGTCGGACTGGGCGGATTGGGCACGGTTTCCTCGCTTGATTTGGCCCTCGCAGGCGTAGGTCGTCTTTGTCTGATAGACCAAGACATCGTTGAGTTGCGCAATCTTCACAGGCAGATACTCTACACGCCCGAGGATCAGAACTATCCCAAAGTGGAAGTGGCCGCGAAAAGGCTGAAAGAACACAATCCTTTGATCAAAGTTGAGCCTGTTCCAGAGAACCTGCACGCAGGCAACGCTGAGAGGTTGCTTTCGGGAATGGACTGCGTTGTGGACGGCTTGGACAATATGAGGACGCGATACATTGTCAACCGTGCCTGCGCGAAACTGCATATTCCATACGTTTTCGGAGCCGCCATTGGAATAGAGGGCAATGTTTCAGTGTTCGCGCCACCTGAGACGCCTTGTCTCGAATGCGTTTTCCCAAACGTCGATGATAGCAGCGTGCTGACGTGCGACATTCGAGGTGTATTGGGAGCCACGCCAGGCGTCATCGGCGCGATGCAGGCCATTGAAGTCATCAAGATTCTTGCGGGGATGGGTTCGGCGTTGAAGGGCAAACTTCTGATCTGCGACTTCAGTGACATGTACTTTGCCTTGATTGACGTTTTCAGGAAGGAGGGCTGTCCCGCGTGCAGAGGCGTTTCAGGAGCTTCTGAAGGGAAAGCCAAGCTTGCATGGTTGTGCGGACGCGACACCGTAAACATCAATCCTGCGGAACCGTTGAAGCTGAGCCTCGACGAAGCCTACGAGCCGATCAAGCGCCAGTTCAGGATCCGCGTGAAGTCACGGCTTGCGATTATGTTTGACTATGAGGGCTTCGAGGTAAGCTTGTTTCATAGCGGACGCATGCTCATCAAGAATGTACATGACGAGAAGTCGGCCCTGCGGGTTTACGGGGAGATTATGGGGAAGCTCAGGGCTAGCTGACAACCTTTATTACGGTCTCATATGAGAAGTGTGATATTGCTGGGGTGGCCGAACGGTTCAGGCGACAGCCTGCAGAGCTGTTACATATGGGTTCAACTCCCATCCCCAGCTTATTTTCCCCATCCACATACTCTGACAGCTACTTTCTCTTTTTGAAGATCTTTCCGCCATCATTGTATTCTCCAGTAACGTACTCAAATCCAGCCTCTATTAGATCTCTGGCTTCTTTTACATTGACGGCTGCTTTTGAGATATGGCTGTCCTCTTCTTGGAAAGGAAGAAGCTGAGTGTATATCAGAGTGTTCTTGATGTTCTTATGCCCCAGCAGTTTCATAACGTAGAGGATATCTTTTGTTCTATGGTATTCCATGGTAGCTTTCCAATGCCTGAAAGTTTGGAATGTTATCTGATTGAGCCTGGGATTCTGCAGTTTGATTGCTAGGGTCTTTCTCTGTCTCTGAAAGCCACAGGTGAAGCCTCTCCGTGAGTTTCTGCCAAAGACTCTCTTGTCCTCTTTTCTGAAACGATTGATCATTGCCAGCAGCTTGTCTGAAACTCTGCAGATCCTGGGATTGCTGCCTTTCTCTGGTGTCACTCTAACGGTCTTGTTTTCATCGTCCACTTCTGTCCATTCCAGTTTCCAGGCTTCGCCAGCTCTGATTCCTGTTTCTTTCAGCAGCTGCAGAAAGGCTGATGTTTTGCATCCGCATCCAGATATCAAACTGTCAATTTCCTCTTCTTTCGGAATGAAAGGCAGTTTCTGGATTCTGTGATATTTCGGAGGATCCCATGAGCCCTCATGCATCAGCAGAAAGTTTGTGTATGCATCAACAGCATTCTCTTTTCTTCCAGGACACCATCTTTTCTGATCAGCAATGGCTTTCTTTACAGATTCAGGATCCCTGAGGTCAGCTCCTCTCTGCCACAGGATTCTCAATAGTTTTGATTGACCAGCAGCTGTATCTTCTGTTCTGCCTCTATTGGTTAACCACACTGCAAACCGTATGAGCTCAGCTCTTGCATCTGCAATTCGGAGATTTCTCCCCTGGTGTTGCTCTGTTCTCTCTTCCATGCATGACACCTGGGAGAGCATGTTTTCATTCCAGTCTTTCCCTGGAAATGGCTCCATGCCATTTCTATTTTTGTGTAATAGGCTATTTGAGTGTTGTTTCTCTCTTGAAAAGCGATATCCACACTTTCTGCATTGCCATCTCTGGATGGGATCTGAGTGTGGAGGGTATCTAAAGCCAGCTCTGTAATTCGATCTTGATCCACATTCAGGACAGCCGGGCACCAAAAATCAGCTCAGAAGGGCTCTGTGTGTATGTGTGTGCATCTACCAGTTTGCCAATCTGTCTATAGAGAGGAATATCCTGAGCTCTCTATAACCAATTTTCAGTGAGCTTCGTGTTTGTGGGATCATACGCTGTGACGTTCCAGCCAATCTCTCCCTGGTTTTGTGATTCTCCAGAATGGATGCTTGTATTCTATGAAACCAGCATTATCCAAGACTTCAATGTAGTTTTGAATAGTTTTTGCAGTTGCTCCCAGCTGCGTGATCTCATTTCTAACCTGAGCATGAATAGCTTGCACTGTGGCTCCGTCATTTGTGGAGGCTAACCATTTCAGCAATTCCATGAGAGTCTTGGATCTTTCAGCTTGCGGCATGCTCATTCTCTCATTCACGTGCTGAAAGAAAGCTCCTCAGAGCCTCTCTGACAAACTGGCTAACGTTTCTGTATTTCCTCTGTCTGATCATACCATCTATCTGTTCTCTCTGCTCATCTGGCAGCCTGAGAGCAATTCTTGAGTTTTGTCTCCTCATCCTTTTTCACCATGTCAAACCTTATTACATCCGACAAAAGTAGAGGACACGATGGGGAATCCTTTCCATGGTGAATCTAACACCAAATGAGAAAAAAGTGAGGAAGGAATTGCTGAGATTTCCCAACGGGGCAAAAGCCTCTCAGCTGAAGAATGAGCTTGTCATGAGCAGCACACCCCTCTACAGGGCACTGAACGGCTTGGAAGAGAAAGAGTTGGTATTCAGAGGAGATCATTCCTTATGGTATCCGTTTCCGATTTCCAAGATTGGACGTTCTGATTTTCCAGTATCCGAACCTGAGGAAAGTGAACAAGATAAGGCTCAGGCAATAGCCATTATGAAAAGCTGCCAAGCACTAACAGGTTACCGATTCTCAAAAGATGAATGGTTTAGTGTCTTAGGCAGCAATGATGGCAAGAGTATTCTGGACAAGGCTAAGGCATTGACAACTCTGATCTACAACAAAGCTCTGACAGGATAACTGGTTATGCTCCTGATCAGGCATCTTCATCATCGGCTGCCACGGCCTGGAAGGGCTATGATCTCTTTTCCCTGTAGCTCTCCAGCTTGGAAAGAGATCTCAGGAGAACCCTGAATCTGGCGCTCCTTGTTTTCTCAAAACATGCCGATGGGAAATGGGTGAGTAGCTGCTGATACATCTGCCACTCCTCATCAGTGAGCCTGAAACAGAGAGTATGCCTCAGTTTCCTCATGCAAACACTTCCAGAAACTCAGATCAAGGCTATCTAGCTGGTTCATGAACATACATAGCTTTTTGCACTGCCCCCCTTTTGTGTGTGTGGTTCACGTATATGATGAAATAGTAATGCCCGTGGATTCTCCTCTTGCTAGAGAGAAAGGATGAATGATCTTATGGGAAAGTGGTTTCTATCCATGATTAAAACCATAGACGTTTTTTGTGGTGGACAACAATGATAGCGTGCTAGAGATACTCCTCTCCATAATGGCTTGTGCACAGAACAATGTCGAAGATGTCAATCTTGCCATAGGGCTCTGTTATGTCTGGGTGAGGATTCCAGTTAGGGGTTGAAGTAGTGGTTCCGAATGCCCTGCAGATCATAACAACATCTAGTATGTCGACTTTCAAGTCGTGGTTGATGTCCGTCTGAATCCAGTAAGGATTCATCAGTGGGTAGCGGTCTATGTTTTCATCATCAATGAAGCAGGGAATGTCTCCGATACCATCTCCATCAGAATCGGTTCCGATGTAATCACTCCAATAGTTGCCTCCATATCCGCTGTCCCAAACGTTATCATCATTGACATACGAAAAAATGCCCACCTGCTGGATGTTGTCGATGAATCGGTTATGGTAAAACTTGTTGTCATCGGAATAATGGATTATGACGCCGTAATCGTTGTCCGTTATGTTGTTTATACTGATGCTGTTGTTCGGGGAGAAAGAGAGTCTTATGCCACAATAGCTGTCTGCTATGTCGTTTTCGCTTATGCTGTTATATCTTGAATAAGAATACATTTCGATGCCGTTCTGGTTGTTTGCTGTTATGTTATTTCCGCTAACGCTGCTGCTTAGAGAAGAATAGAAACAGATGCCAACGCCGCTGTTTGCTGCAATGTTGTTTTCGGCAATGCTGTTTCTAGGAGAGTATTGGGAAAAGAAGCCACCGTGGTTTGATGCTAGGTTGTTCTCTACGATATTGTTATCGGAAGAGGCATAAAGGGCGACTCCATAGCCTCCGTTTGCTGTTACACTATTTCCGCTTATGCCGTTGCTCCAAGAAGATCGGAGCAGGATGCCAATGTTTTTGTTTGCTGTTATGCTGTTTCCTATAATTCTGCTGTCGGAACAAAGCTCGAGCCAGATGCCATAGGTGAAGTTTGAGATTCGTGTATTCTGAACAGTCACGTTTGTTCTTCGAGTCAGGTCTATTCCTCTGGATTCATTGGCTCCAGTTCCTTGAAGCGCATATTCCTCCCCGTCAATTATTGTGTCGTTCCTCTCCACCACGATGGAGCCAACAATGTTGCTAGTGAAGGTGTAAGTGACATTATCCATCGTAGAGATAGAAGCGTCAGATGGGTCTATATTTCCATCAGCCCGAATGTATATTGTTGTTGCTGCCTTGACAGGACAAACGCGAAACGTAGACACAGAAATAGAAACAAGTAGCAGAACCATAATCCCAGTCCAGATACGACTTCTGGGCATCTGCCTTGACTCCTATTCAACTACTAAATGAAGTCTCAGATAACTCTTGTGGGATTGTCTTCTATCGATCGATTTGATGCCAAAAAAGGAGGATCTTGGGGGAGATTTCTCCAAATGCAGAGGATGCAACTCCCATCCCCAGCTTTTCAGCATACATCCCCATGGTCTGGACGAACCCCCATGGTGGAGATGAGTTACTTGCGTTTTCTGAAGAGCTTGATGTTAGCGCACGCTAGCGCGCGCGCTAAGGTTCCACCTAACAACGTCGAGAAGCAAGTTACGATAGCCATGAAGATTCCAT
>CAYHAK010000052.1:0-10719 GCA_964354625.1 uncultured Candidatus Bathyarchaeia archaeon | reverse complement strand
GTATCTATAATAGAGAATGCCAAGTAGGCGTCGTAGAAAAGAAGGCGAAAAACTTGGACGCAACCACCATCAAAAAGGTTGCGGGTGATGAAAAACAACAGCACGGGGCAATCCTAGAGTACGCGTGGAAACAAAAGAAGCGTGGACTATCCGAAAGGACCATTGCGCTGCGAAGCTATAGGCTAGGGCGGCTCGTTAAGGCAGGTGCAGACCTCAACAATCCTGAATCTGTGGAAACAGTGCTAGCCACGGAAAAGATGACGCTTGCAACAAAACGCGAGAACGTGGCCGCATACCGAGCCTTCACAAAAGCCTTCGGAATAGCATGGGAACCGATAAAGGTACGCTACGAACCCAAGGAACCATTCATACCCCTAGAAAGCGAGATAGACGCGCTCGTCGCGGGCTGTGGCAAAAGAACCGCAACATTCCTGCAAGCGCTTAAAGACACGGGCGCTAGGGCGGGCGAAATCGTAAAGCTAGAATGGACCGACATAGACAACCAAAACAGCACGGTGAGCATAAATCATCCAAGAAGGGTTCGCGGACACGAACGGTGAAGGTGACGGCTAAAACCGTAAACATGCTTAACGCAATGCCAAAGCTATACGGGAAAAGCATCTTTGTGCAAAGCGTAAAACGGATACAAGGCCCATTCGCGCTGTCAAGGCTCAAACTCGCAAACAAGCTCGGCAACCCACGGCTGCTCCAAATACACTTCCACACATTAAGGCACTGGCGCGGGCGCATGGAATACCACAGAACGCTTGACCCTCTGGGCGTGCAAAAGATGCTGGGCCACAAGAGCATTGAGAACACCTTGATTTACATGAGGGGCGCTGAAGGCGAAGGCGAAGAGTACAATCACGCAAGGGCCAAAACACGGGAAGAGGAAGATGTGCTGATTGACGGCGGCTGGCAATTCATACGATACGACAACGAATACAAGGAAGCCGTGTACCGCAAGAGGAAGTAGCTCCGTGAGCGCTAAGGGTTTAATTACGAAAAAAAGGTTGTTTTTAAGTAATAGAACTCCCAATCTGCTAACCGTAACCATGTTGGATATTGAAAAGGCTTTGAAACGTGAGAAGATTCTGGTCACGTCTGCTTGGCCATACGCAAACTATCTTCCCCATCTAGGAACCATATTGCATTTCCTCTCAGCCGACGTTGCCGCAAGATACTACAGGCTAAAAGGCGAAGACGTAGTCATGGTCAGTGGATCAGACGACCATGGTACACCCACAGAGGTCTCTGCACTGAAGATGGGAATATCACCAAAACAGCTGACCGACGAAAACTATGCAAGAGTGGTCGAGTCGCTCGGAAGATGGGGCTTCTCTTTCAACAACTACACTCGAACAGAGAACCCGGTGCATGAGAAATTCGTGCAAGAGCATCTCATGAAGATATACAACAACGGATACATTTTCACCCAAGAGACTGAGATGCTCTACTGCGAGAACTGCAAACGGTTCTTGCCAGACAGGTACGTAGAAGGAGAATGCCCCCACTGCGGCTACGAACGGGCCAGAGGAGACCAATGTGAGGCGTGTGGCAAACTGTTGGAGACCACACTTCTCATTCACCCTTCGTGCGCAATCTGCAAAAACAAACCAGCCACAAGAAAAACAACACACTGGTACTTCGACCTTTCGAAACTTTCTAGAGAAATCGCTGACTACCTTGATGCGAACAAGCAGTTGCCTAGTAACGCAAGGAACTTCAGTATGAACTGGATAAAGGAAGGACTCAGACCCAGAGCTGTGACAAGAGACGTTGACTGGGGAATCCAGGCGCCTTTCCCAGGAGCAGAGAACAAGAAAATCTACGTTTGGGTCGAGGCGGTCCTAGGCTACGTTTCAGCCACGATCGAGTATTTCACGAATCGTAATGAGCCTGAAAGATGGAAGGATTTCTGGTTTGACAAGAAAGCCAAAACACTCTACTTCATCGGGAAAGACAATATTCCCTTCCATACCATAATATTGCCAGCTTTGCTCTTAGCCTCTGGGGAGGAATACAACCTACCTTGGAATGTCTCATCGACCGAGTTCGTGCAGTTCAAAGGTGAAAAGGTTTCAAAGAGCCAAAGACACGGCATATTCATCGACGAAGCCCTGGAGCTTTTCCCTGCTGACTGCTGGCGATACTTCCTGATGGCCTCGAGACCAGAAACCAAAGACGTAGATTTCTCTTGGGAGCTCTTCATAGAAAAAATCAACGCCGACCTAAACGACACCTTCGGCAACTTCATCCACCGGACACTAACATTCATAGTGAACCAATTCGAAGGTGAGATCCCACAGCCTGCTAGTTTAGACGATGACGCAAAACGGGTCCTCGAAACAGTCAAGAACAAGATTGAGGCAATTGCAGAAGACATTGAAAACTGTCACCTTCAGTCTGCTGCCGCTGCGGTGATAAGCATAAGTCGCGTTGGAAACCAGTACTTGAATGAGAAGGAACCGTGGAGGCTCATCAAGAGCGATAGAGAAAGAGCCGCAAGCATATTCTTCGTAGCGGCACAAATAGTCAAAGCGATAGCAATAGTCTCGGCTCCTTTCGTTCCGTTCGCCGCAGAACGACTGCAGGAGACGCTGAACATGGATGGAAGCGTTCGCGAGCAAACATGGATTGACGCCTTGAATCCGTTGCCTGCGGGTCACAAGATAGCAAGGCCTATTCCCCTGTTTCACAAGATAGAAGACAGACCTGACCAGCTTGACGAGAAACTGGAGACAGTCCGCAAAAACCTGAAGCAAGGTCACTGACTGCATCTGGAGCAATGAGACAATTGCATCTGAAACTCGACCTTCACGTCCACAGCCACTACTCTGCTGACTCCCTCATCACAACAAAAGAGCTAGTCTTCTACGCCAGGAAACGTGGACTGGATGGCGTAGCCATAACAGATCATGACAGACTCGAAGGCGCCTTGAATACCGCCAAAGAGACTGATTTCTTCATAATTCCGGGAGTAGAGGTTTCAAGCAAGGCTGGACATGTGACAGGATTGAACGTTCAGAACGAGATCCCAAGTGGGCTGGGTGTCGAAGAGACTGTGGAGAGAATACACGACGCAGGAGGACTGGCCCTAGCCTGTCATCCCTACGGATTGTTTAAGGGTGGCTTGGGAAAAAAAGTGACCCCGAAGTTCGATGCAGTGGAGGTTGTGAATTCCTCAGCGTTCCCTTTTGGCTACTCCGCAAAGCGTAGCAAGGAGCTTGCGTTGAGCCTCGGAATCAGATCTCTCGTTGCCGGTAGCGATGCTCATTATGGGCCAGAGATAGGTCGCGCTTACACAGCCCTAAATGCAGAGAAGGAAATCGACGAGGTAGTTGAGGCGATTCGGAAGGGCATGTGCAAACCTTTCGGTCAAGCCACACCCTTGACATTGAGGCTCAAGAAGATCCTGCTGACTGTCCTCAAGAAGTGAACGAGCAAAACAAGAAGCCAGCTAGGCTATTTTGGGTCCTGAAAATAGGCTTTTAAGTAGGCAGAAACCAATTACTAGTTGAAACTGGATATGAATGAAAAAGTTGGGAAAACAGTTATCATAGAACCACTGGACGCTGACAAGGTCAACATAAACAGAGATCACTATTTTCCTGACGCGTACGTCATCGATCTTCTGCTGGACTCCACTCCAGACCACGTTTGGCTTGACATTTTCGAGCGGGAATGGAAAACGAGCCGCCAACTGTGGGACAGAAAAATATTCATTATCGGCGACAGGCTTAGGCTCATAACCACAGCCTATGAGCTTGAAGAGAAGCTCGATTGGGTCAAGCAGGTCATAGACCAAACCAACGCTGGCGTCGTCAAATACAACAGAGAAACAGCGCTCCACACCGCTCAATTGAAAATACGGCCAAGGAAGCAGACGGTCAAAGAAGACGAGGAAAGAGCAAGCCTTGAACTGATCAGGGAAACGATTAGAAAGAAATTCGGTACTTCCTAAGACCAGCCCTCACACAGTACGGCCCAATGGGATCTCGACAACCATAGTCGTACTCACATACCGCGCGCGCTCGGACGAGTTGCCTAGGATGGTAGTAGATGTGGTTAGAGTTTTTCCATCTGGTAGAGACCGAAATCTATGCCCAGTGGCCTTTCTGATCGCGAGCGTGGTTCTATGTTGAACAGTTGAGGCGCAATGGTTCCCAATCCCTTCGGGGAAGACGGACGGTTTCGGGTCTGAGGAGTCCGTATTCGAATTTCGTCAGAATCTGCAGGTAAGCATTCTACAACGTTTGCCCCAAACCCCATAGCGCGCGCGCTCGTCAAATTGCCGTTTGCGTCTCCGATGCCTATAGTTGGAACCTGAGCCTCTTCTGGCTGCTTGGCAGTCTCATCCACCTGGCAGTTCCAATCTTGTCTTGCAGGGTGTTTGCCAGAATGTGTCCTAGCCAACTCTAGCCCTCCTCCACACTTCTTCATTTATCAAGTCACGGATGGCCACTCGAATGGCCTCAGCTCTGTTCGGATAGAACCTCTCGTCCACAAGCTGGTCCAGCAGCTTGATGTACGTTTCAGGCAAATAGAGCGTTATCAACTTCATGCTACTCTCCCTCAGCAAACGTAGAAAATGTGTGTGTGGTATTATACTTGTATATATTATACTACAAATATGCCCCGAATATGTCAAACCATCTCCTTATAAAGCTTGTCCTACCCCCATTTCACGTTTCTTTAAATTTCAGCTCCCAACGACCTCCATGTTTTTATCCATTGTTGAAGCATTTAACGTAAAGCGATGGAAGCCTATGCGCATCTTCATCAGGAGCTTCGGTTGCTCCGCCAATATGGCTGACGGCGAAGTCATGGCCGGCTGTCTGGTCAACGCAGGACACGCAGTCGTAAGCAAAGCATGCGACGCCGACTTGGCAATCTGCAATACCTGTGCGGTAAAGGGTTCCACAGAAAACCGAATGATCAGTGTCCTGAAGCGGATTCCAGCGGATAGGAAAGCGGTTGTGGCGGGATGTCTGCCTCTGATCAATCTTGAGAGACTAAGCAGGGAAGTGCGTCTTGACGGCATTGTTGGACCTGCCATGGGCAGCGGAATCGTTGATGTCGTAAGGCGTGTTTTCGACGGCGAAAGAGTAATTGCTCTAGACAGGGCTCTGAGCGCCAAGCCAGACTTGATGCTTCCTCAAATCAGATCGAATTCGCTCATAAGCATAATTCCGGCAAGCTATGGTTGCTTGGGTTCCTGTGCATATTGCTGTGTGGTTTTAGCCAGAGGGAATCTGAGGAGCTACAGCGTCGAGGAGGTTGTCGAGAGGATGAAGAAGGACTTGGATAAAGGCGTACGGGAGTTCTGGATCACGTCTCAAGATACCGCTGCATACGGCAGAGACAAAGGAACGAATCTTGCCGAGCTCTTGAAGGCCATATGCGTGGTCGAAGGCGACTTCAAGGTTCGAGTGGGCATGATGACTCCCAGCTCGGTCATTGACATTCTGGAGGAATTGGTCGGAGCATTTCGAGACAGTCACATTTTCAGGTTCATTCACTTGCCTGTTCAAAGCGGCAACGACCAACTCCTTGAGCGCATGCAGCGATTCTACTCAGTCAACGATTTCCGAAACGTGATAGACAGGTTCAGATCAGTCCTTCCGGACATGACCTTGTCCACGGATGTAATCTGTGGTTTTCCAGGCGAGAGTGAGAAAGCCTTTGAGGAAACTCTTCATTTGATCAGCGAAGTCAAGCCTGACACAGTGAACGTGTCCAAGTTTCTTCCTCGCCCGAAGACCCTTGCGGCCAAGATGACAACTGAATTTGTTCCGTTGTCTGAGACTAAACGCAGAAGCTGCGAGGTCACCAAGTTGTTTAGAAAGGTCGCGTTCGAACGGAACCAGCGCTGGGTAGGCTGGACTGGGGATATCTTGGTTGACGAAGTCGGAAAGATCCCTGGCTCATGGATAGGACGCAATTTCGCCTACAAGCCAATCATAGTGAAGAGTGGGCTTCACCTGCTGGGCAGAACGTTGTGCGTGAACGTCGTCAGGGCCTTCTCGACTTACCTTGAGGCCGATATCGCTGAATAAATCTTTTATGCGGACGCAACCTAGTACAGTATCAGGAGTTGGATCGTTTGACCGAAGAGAACGTCGTTAAAGTTGGACACGTAACCCATTTCTTTTCAAAGATCAGTGTTGCAGTCGTCGAGCTCACGGCGCCTTTGGCGGCAGGTGACCACATAGTCTTCAAAGGACCGAACACTGACTTCGAGCAGACTGTCGAATCCATGCAGATAGAACACGCAAACGTTCAGAGAGCTGAGGCAGGACAAAGCATCGGCCTAAAGGTTCTGCAGCACGTGAGGGAAACGGACTCGGTCTACAAGAAACTATAGTCCGCGCGCGATGAGCCTAGACCTCAGAAAAGGAAAACGGATCAGAAACTAGTTGAACATACGCAAGAATCTTGAGATCCTGCAGTTTCCCCGGCGATCAACGAAACCTTTGACAAAGCCGCGAGCTATATGTCCCAAAGCCTCTTTTGCTTCTCTACTCTTTGCATGAAATCTCTAATCATTGGCTGCATGGCTTCAGGATACTTCTGAATGCATACGTGTCGTTTGCGTGGCTTAAGAAAACACTGCACCAGCTTCTTCTGCAAGATTTCCTGTTGAACTTGCCTTCTAACTTCCCACGCAAGCTTGACTTTTTCGGCTGCCCGAACGCCGAGCAAATCAACTCTTTTCCATTTCTCCATATTCTATCAGCCTATGCCCAATACTCTCTAATATCGTAAATCGTAATAAATCCGTTCTTTCAGCTTCAGATATATATCAAGAAGCGGAATATCGCATGACAGATAAACGGAACTACTGCTTGATCGCACTGAGACTTCTTGACAAGTCGGTCATCATTCTCTCCAGTTCCGAGATCTTTGCTTCTATTCTTGTCGACACCTTTTCCAGCTCCTTAATGCGTTTCTTGAGATTCCGTGATGGTCCGCTTGATCTCAATAGGTTCCCCTTGATTAGACTAGGAACGCAACTGGTAATATGTCTTGGTTCGAACAGAACAATATGTCAAGGATGGAAAGATGTGTTTCATTCCAATTTCATGCTCATTGAACTCGCTCTTTTCAGCCTGAAGCCAGCCGTGCAAGCCCGCTTCTCAGCCGTGGGCAATGTGCGCTTCTTTCCGTTTCTCTTCTTCCACAGCCTTTCGCATCAAGTCTTGTATCGCATCGCTGATCCCTCTTGGATAGTGGGGCTTCATGACATTCTTTGCGAACTCCTTGACCAAGCTGGCAGGAATATCATATATTGTGATGCTTACGTGCAGTTCCTCTTTCCAGGGCCAAACATCTCCTGACCTCAACAGCTGCATCTGTCTTTCCAAGGTTGTATCTCCTTAAGCTTGACGGACCTGCCTCCGCAGGAGATGCGTACCCTTAAGCCAATGGAGAGGAGTCATGGGTTTTCTCGAGTGAAGGCAGAGTCTCGTCAAAGCCTCAAACCACACTATGCCTCTAATCGGTTAAAAGGGCAGTGTTAGAACGACACTTCACTATTGTGGAGAGAGGTGAGGAAAACTAGAAGGCACAAGCCTAGCCAAGCGCGAGCGAATTGATTATCTGTTGTGTCAGGGGCGAGCGTCTAGAAGGAGTAAGCACGCGCTTCTAACGAAGCATTGAGATAACCCGATCGCTCACTGTCTGTAGGAACGATTCCTCGAGTTCTATGCCGTAGTGTTCTGCAAGCACGAAAATCATATAGAGAAGGTTCGATAGTTCCGTACCCAGCATTTCCTTTGTTTTGGGTTTTTCGGGCGGCTTGGACCCTTCCAAGCCCTTGATCACTGAAGCCACTTCGCCGGCTTCCTTAAGTAGGTCAGTGACCATCGCGAATGGGGTCCATCCTTTCCCTCTCTCCGGGTCGAGGCTGTCATTGATCTTCCTGAAGTTCTTCCAACAAACATGCTGCGCATCACGCAACGTCAGGGACACACTACTCACCATTGCTGATTCTAAGGTGAAGATATATTAAAATCTCGTGACGGCTGCTACCTGTTCATGCGAAGCGTAGCCACTGTCACTATGGCGAATTCCGAGGCGGCGAAGGCAAGGAAAACTGGCAGAACTAGTTCTGGAGCGAAGACGACCATTATGATAGCTGCAAAGATAGGCATGAAAACGACTATGGCTCCCGGTATGAGGATAAGGATGTATGTGGACAGTCTTGCATAGATGTTGCCGATGGCGGAGCCTTCTTTCCAGAACTTCTCAGCGAGAAGCAGTATCTCTAGCATGTTTGCTGCCGCCACCGTAAGTGCGTGTATCCCTCCGAAGATCAACACGGACGTGGTGTCTCTCCCAAGATAGATCGTTGCGGTGAGCATGACGAAAAGAGAAATGACGTATGTGAGCGTGGCCAAGGTTGTTTTGGCGAAGATCAATGTCCTACTCTTCAGTGGCAAGCTTCTCGTATAGGCAGACGCCAGACCTTCGATGGCGAACAGTGTTGGCGGCAGCAGCACTGTCATGAGGGACATTCCTGTCAGCAGACCTAACATCTCGCTTAATCCAAGATCACCGAACGAAGAGAAAGAGAAGGCCAGGATGACCGTCTGGATAGCCGGTAGCAGGAAGATGCTTGCATAAGAGGGAGATCTGGAGGCAATCCTCAGATCCTTCCGAATTATGCCCAGCCAAGGTACTTGAGGCATAATGAGCGTGTCTTTGACCGACTCCCTCGGAGCCACTGAGACAATACCCGTCCCGAGTTTCCTAATGGTTCCCCCAACCCACCTCGCACAGTTCACTGCTACCGCAAGATAGCCCAGCGAGGCGGCGATTGACAGCGTAAGTGACGTCAGATCTATTCCTCGGAAGAACGAGGCGTAGGAAACGAGAAAACCCAAGGAAAACGGGTAAAGAACCACCACAGAATACGACAATGAAACAACAGTCTGAGTCAGCGAAGCAAAGAACTGCACTATCTCCATCCAAAAGTTTATCACTACGTACGCCCCGAAAGAAGGCAGAATCCACACTAACATTAGAACAATCCTCAATAGCCCTTTCCATTTTGACCTTCCGCTTCCCGTGGAGATTCTCGAGTAAAAGAACTTCGCCAGACCCGTAGTGAGAGCTAATGCAAAAATCTCGGTAATGCCCACAGCGAGTAGAGCAGCAAGCCCACCAAGAACGGAGCGCGAAAAGAACACATAGGCTATTGGAAACCCTGCGATCGCAATCACAAGCGGGACATCGAAGACTCTTACAAAGCACAACAGGGCAACGCGTGAGATGTCCTTCTTTGAAAGTGGGAGCGGACTCAACACGTTGACGACTTCTGAAGAGAAAAATGAAGTCGAGACTTGAAGTCCCATAATCACGATCAGAAACAACAATACTGCAAGAAATGCAGAAACAGTCCCGACGACGGTCATTTCCTCAGAAACCTGAAGATTGCCCGAGCTCTGCGTGAAGGGAAGGAAAACAGTCACCCCAAAGACGGCGATGAAGATGCTCATGATGATCTTGCTGATCAGGGTGTTCATTTCGGCGTTTTTGATGAGCCTTGCCACGTTCGTGTCGGCCTTCCGAGGGAGAAGCCCACCTGAACGAAGGGAATAGATTGACTGGAAGGCTACTTCCTTATAGATTGTGCGGGATATGCGCCAGAGCTCAGAAAGCCTCAACGATGACTACTCCTCTTCTAGGCCTTTGATTATTTCGTTCATTCCTGCTTCCTGCTCAGTCACTTTGAGGAATATGTCTTCTAGTGAGCCCTCCGCGCCTTTGACGAGCTTGCGAAGCTCATCCACCGTACCTTCTCCTACAATCTTTCCTTTGTTGATGATCCCAACTCTTGTGCACAATTTCTCGGCAACCTCCATGATGTGGGTCGAAAAGATCACGGCTCCGCCTTTCTTTGCGTGAAAGGTGATCAACTCCTTCAGAATCTTGGACGATCGGGCGTCCAACCCGATCAAAGGTTCATCAAGGATCAGCAGCTGAGGTTCATGCAACAATGCAGCGATTATGGCAACTTTCTGTTTGTTGCCCATCGACAATGCTGCAATAGGCGTGTCAAAATACTGCTTGAGTTCAAAAGCAGAGGTCAGTCTCTCAAGTCTCGAGTTGGCAGCATCTCTTTCCAGCCTTCTTATGGAGGCTACGAACTCGAGGAATTCCCGAGGAGTCAGCGAATCGAGCAGCACAACCTCCTCAGGAACGTAGCCAATCCTGCCCTTCGCAGCCACCTCTTCAGAAAGCGGAGTATCAAAGATGTCGACCTTGCCTTGACGTGACTCCAAGACGCCGACCAAAACCTTGATTGTGCTGGACTTTCCTGCGCCGTTAGGGCCCAGCAGGCCGTAAATCTCGCCAGTTCTGACCGTGAACGAAAGGTGGTCAACAGCCACAAATGTGCCGTAATTGACCACTAGGCCTTCAACACGAACAGCCAATTGCTGCATACGCGAACACCAACTTCCCGGTTGATTCGCTCTGTATCCGACTGCTCTGATATATTGCTTGTTGACTCTTGATACAGTCTTCCAAGATTCGATCTACGGTATTATCTCACAGCGCGCGCGAACTCGCACAAACTATTTACAAAAGATATGCTTAACATCTGATGAGATGTGCACCGGTTTTATCATTGCCGTACTAGGTTTGGTCGGAATCATGCCTTTCTATTTTCTGTCAGTTGAACACCAGAAGCTCCAAAGAAGATATGGAAAA
>CAYHAK010000051.1:0-10863 GCA_964354625.1 uncultured Candidatus Bathyarchaeia archaeon | reverse complement strand
CCGTTGCGTTCCATGTGCCAAAGACTCTACCTTCAGGGTCATCACATGGCCATGGGAGGCGCGCGCGGATCGTGCAGAGGTATTGCTATCATTCTTGTTTCTTTCGTTTGCTGATATATGTCGATTTTCGGAATATCGTATTAAATATTAAGATACCATAATTAATATGCGTGACAATGCTTCGGCGGCTTGTGAGGGACTCTCTTGGGCAAGAAAGCATTATCGGTATGGATCTTCAGCTCCTTAACCTTCGTCGCCACGGTACACCTAGTAGAAGCAGTATTCGTCATTATTCTCAACCGGCCCGTAAGACTGCTACAACTCTACCCCATAATAGGTGAAAAACTTCGAACCCTAACACCTACAGCGTATCTGTTGGCAAGCGTCCTGTCCACTATCATATTCTGGGGGATCACCTGCGCAATCACCTTCGAAAACCCCGTCGAAACATTCCTCAACAGGGTACTTTCGGATGCTAAGAAGCAGACCGCGGTTGAAGGACAACTGCTGGAAGACAAAAGCGAGGTTCTCGACGCCATGTACGAAACGATCGCATCTGACAACGAGATACTATCGCAGGTCAAGGATCTGATGTGCAACGTGCGAGCCGACGTTAGGGAAATCCCGCCTCTGAGGGAGGGTCTAGAGAAAGTGAGAGCGGAACTGAGCAGCTTGAAGAAGGAACTGAAGAGGATTGAGGAGAAAGCTCCGTTCGCGAATCTGTGTGCGTCCTGCGGAAAGCCGCTGCTTCCGGAATTCAAGATGTGTCCATACTGCGGCGAACCGACAAAAACTGCAAAGACACCTGTCCTTTCGCTGAAAGACTACAAGTGAGGAAAGGGAGGGCTTCACTTCACTTTTTCATTCATTTTCTCCTTAAGCACTTTGCTGACTTGTGAGGAATCAACCTTGCCTCGCAAGCTCTTCATAACTATGCCCATCAAGACGCCAAAGCTGCCCTCCCCCCGCTCCTGAATGAGCTTAACATTGTCTGCCATTGCTTTCTCAACCAGGGCGTCCAGGTCGCCTTCAGGGACTGTCTTGAGTCCTAGGCTTTCGATAGCTTCCTGCACGCTCTTGCCTTCATTCCTCGACAGCCACGCAAAAACCTCGGGCACCGCCTCTTTCATCATCCCCCCCGAACCTACGCGTTTGAACATCTCGCGCAACTGTGCCTCCGAGACAGCGTCAACCTTCACGCCGTCCCGTTTCATGGCCTTCAGGTTCTCAGTCAGAAATACGGCCACAGTCGTGGGAGCAACAGTGCTTTCCTTTGTGATCGTTTCAAACAGCTCGCCGTACTCGGAATCCAGAATCTGCTTCGCCACTTTCTGGTTCAGCTTGCACTCTTTCATGAAGCGTTCGAGTCTGCGTTCTGGCAGTTCAGGCAGGCTTGACTTGGCTTTTCTCACCGTTTCTTCGGTTATCTGCATAGGCGGAATGTCCGTCTCAGGATACATTCTCGCCGCTCCTGGCCTAGGCCTCATGAAACGCGTGGTTCCATCTAGGTTCGCGGCTCGCGTTTCCTCAGGCACGCCTTTCAAGGCCTCGCGCGCCCGATCCACAACTGCCCTCAGCGCGTCCCTTGCGTTTTCGGGCTCGTCGCCCACGAAAACGACCACGTCCTGTGGCTCTGCATTGACTGCTTTCCTCAAAGCCTCTATCTCGCTTGCAGTAACCCCATAGGCGGGCATCTCATCCGTGTGGAAAATACCCCCGACTCTCCCCCAAAACCGCGCTCGGTCCGCCATCTCCGTGCCAAGCCTGAAGCCAGGCAGAAGCTCCCGCTTAAGGAAGCCACTGAACTTCGGTAATCTCACAGCTAGGACCTGCTGTTCCTTGTCAAGCGCTCTTCGGAGAACCTTGCACTTAGTTTGCCTGAACACCTCAGTCACGTCAAGCAGCTCTTCCGTCATGTCCTCTTCTTTCGCGCCGGCCCTGTGCAGTTCTCCTTTGATTCTTATGAGGTTTAGCTGCCGCTGAACTTCATATTCCACTGCAAGCGAGACCAGTTCAAGCTCCTGCACGCCTTTTATTTCAATCAGTGCCCCGCTGGGGATGGACACGTTTATGTCTTGTCTGATGGTGCCGAGGCCGCGCATGGCTCTTCCGGTGGCGCGGAGGATTCCACCTATAGCCAGGGCTACTTCCTCAGCTTCCTTAGGTGAGTATATTACAGGCGCTGTGGCTACCTCTATGAGCGGTATGCACAACCGGTCTATGCGATATCGTATGACGTTGCCTCCTTCGTCTCCCATCTTCCTCGCCGCGTCCTCCTCAAGACTCGCGTGCTGGATCGGAACGGTCTTCTCGCCGACCTTGATTTCGCCGTTCATGGCGATGACGCACGTTCTCTGGAAGCCCGTGGTGTTGGAGCCGTCTATGACGGTCTTGCGCATCACGTGAACTTCATCCACAGGTCTGGCTTTCATGAGCAAGGCCGCCATCAGAACCGTCTCGACCGCCTCCGCGTTCAGCTGATGAGGTGGCTCTTCGTCCATCTCCACGAGGCATGAGGTTGCCGTGTTTGCCTCGTAGTGGATCTTGACGCCTTTCTGGAACTCGAAGTAGGCCGCTGGGTCAATCTGCCCGAGTTCGCTCTGTGTGGGTCTGAGTCTGCGCAGAAACGTCACTTCTGGTTCTTCCTTGAAAAGTTCAGGCCTGCAATCGCAGAACAGCTTGGCACGGGTATTCAGCTGCTGATGGATTTCAAGGCCGACTTTCAAACCAAGCTTTTCATAATCTATGCTCATTGTCATCCTCCTCCTTACTGGTCACCCTTTTCCGGAAGCGTTCGCGGGGATAGCTCACCAGCAATGTTCATCTTCAATAGTCCCTTGGCCTCTTCGACGTCTTGCGTTTGGCCGAGAATCCACATTAGCTTCACGAGGGCGGTTTCAGATAGCATGTCCACCAGCGGGATGACGCCCAGCGCCTGCAGGTCGCGGCCAGAGTCATAGACGTTCATGTTCACGCGTCCCCAGATGCACTGCGAGGCCATGCCAACCACGATGCCACGGTTGCCTGTTTTTCTCAATGCCTCAAAGCATCTGCTGCCGACATGGCCCAAACCTGTTCCTTCCAGAATCAAGCCTCTGTAGCCTCTATCCACGTACCAGTCTATCACAGCGGGATCCATGCCTGGATGGAACTTGATCAGCGCCGCTTTCTCGCTAAACTGGGGCTTGAGGGCAAGCCTGTTTGAAGGGTTGCGCTTCGCATATTCGTCAGTCAGCATGACTAAGTTCTTGTCCTGTACTCTAGCTATCGGCTGTGCGTTCACGGATTTGAACGTGTCTCTTCTGCTAGTGTGGCACTTGCGCACCTTGGTTCCGAGGTGGAGGACTATGGAGCTGTCTGACACGCTTTCGTGCATAGCTACGCATACCTGAGCCAGCGGAGCCTTCGCAGCGGCCGTGACCGCGCCAACGAGGTTCGTGGCTGCGTCAGAGCTCGGTCTGTCTGCTGAACGTTGAGAGCCCACAACTATCACCGGGACGGGCAAGTTCTGCAGAGCAAAGCTTAGCGCTGCAGCTGTGTATCCCATGGTGTCCGTCCCGTGAGCTATCACGACACCGGCAACTCCTTCGCGTACCTTTTGCGCAACAGCCTCAGCTATTTCGGTCCAGTGTGCAGGAGTAATGTTCTCGCTGAAGAGGCTGAACAGTATCTGCGCGTCGATGCGCGCTATGTTCGCCAGTTCTGGCACGACGCTGTACAGGTCGCTCGCAGTCAAAGCCGGCCTCACAGCGCCGGTCCGGTAATCGACGCGACTGGCTATAGTGCCACCGGTGCTGAGTATGGCCACCTTGGGCAGTTGCTCGTTTGGCTCGGGCAATGGCGGCGGTGCGAAAGATGGTTTTGCGCCTTTGCCGATTTTCTCTATTTTCGTGCCTGCCGCTATCCTTGCGCCTATGTTGTAGCCGTTTTTCAGCTTGACTACAATATGCTTTTCGTCGCCGTATTCTGAGCGAGGGATCAGGATGCCTTCATAGGTTTCGCCGTTTCTGCTTATGCGTATCATGTCGCCTGTTTCGGCTTCAGCCTTCCTGATGGCTTCCAAGGCCTCGCCTCTGTAACCTGAACTCTCCTTCAAGCTCATCTTCTAGCTCACCAATCTTTTCGAGACGTAGACGCCGTCTCGTTGGTAACCGAACCGCTTGTAGTACTCTTTGGTTCCGAGAGCACTTATGACGAGTATCTTCTTAAAACTGTAGTCCTCTCGTGAAATGCGTTCGGCCTCTGCCAACAGCGCTGCGCCATAACCCTTGTGTTGCCACGCCTTAACGATGTGCCTGCCCACAGGCACCAGAGGCCCATAAACATGGAGCTCACGGACGATCGGGCAGGGTTCCGCTGTCATCTCTGGCCTGTGAGCCTTCTCTGAGGGCACACGCAAGCGCAGATAACCGACTAGCACATCGTTTTTCGGGTCTTCCGCCGAGATGAAGACCTCTTCTCCTTCAGATGCTTCGTATTTCACGGTCAGGATTTCAATGCTCTCGGGGCCTGGTTCCACTTTGTCAACAGCCATTCGGTGACCAATTTCCCTGCAGCGAATACATCGACACCTCAATCCTTGCGCCTTCATTCTTTCATGCACAGGCTGCCGCAGGTTGCTTCTCTTCACGCCCGCCACGATGAGTTGGGCTGGGATGTCTCGCTGAACACGCATGACCCGTACCCAAGTTGGGATGGTTTTCTTGATTTCAACTATGAGGTTGACAGCTTCTCCGTTTGTGTAGGGTTCGTACATTCCTTGGCGGTGCCATTCGTAGGCTTTTGTGCCCTTCAAGACGAGGCACGGGTAGACCTTAATCATGTCAGGCTTGAACCTCGCGTCAGAAAAGACTTTTCTGAACGCAATCACGTCTTTCTTCGGACTGGAGCCAGGCATTCCCGGCATCATATGGTAGACGATCTTGAGCCCTGCGTCCTTCATTATCCGCGTTGCCTCAATCACGTCCTTCACAGTGTGCGTTCTGCCCACCATTCGGTAGATCTGATCGTCTGGGTTTTGCACGCCCAGCTCTACACGGGTAACTCCCATGCTTAGCATATTGTCCACATGCGCTTCTTTTGCCCAGTCTGGTCTTGTCTCCACGGTTATGCCTACGTTCCGGATTCTGCTAGTCTCCGCATTCCGCTTGGACTCCTCAAGATTTGCAGATTCCTTGCCTGTGATCGCGTCCAGGCACCGCTGGACGAACCATGTCTGGTACTCGATGGGCGTGGCTGGGAACGTTCCGCCCATGATGATCAGCTCTATCTTGTCTACGGTGTGGCCTATGGCAGTCAGTTGTTCAATTCGGCTTCTGACTTGCCGGTAGGGGTCGAACTCGTTCTGCAGGCCCCGCATGGCGGCAGGCTCGTATCCCGTGTAGCTCTGCGGCACACCGAACGCTGGGCCTCCTGGACAATAGGCGCAAGGCTCTGGCTGGGGGCACTGGTAGGGTCTCGTCATGACCGCGATCACAGTGACGCCTGACAAGGTTCGAGTGGTCTTCCTTCTCAAAAGCGGAAGAAGCTTGGTTCTTTCTCTGCCTCTGAGCGCTGCTATTATCTCCGAATTCGGCGGGATTCTTTCGAGGTGGTGTTTGGCTGCTGCCTGCATCTTGAGCCGGTTGACATCACTACTGTCCGGGGACGGGGTATGCAGCAATGCTTCAATGATTTCTCTCACAGCTTCACGCGCGCTCAAAGTTGAGGCGACCACTTTATACTGGACTCTGCTCATAAAAATAAGTTCTGCTGGTTCTCAGAAGGTTTTTATCTCCAGAACTAGTATGCTTCCGGTTCTCATTGTCGGGGAGGAGCTTTGACAATCACCTCAAGATTCCGAAGCTACGCTCAGGCCGTGCGTATGCTTAGCCGCAACGCCAGGCTTTATCTGCTGGCAACGTTACTGCAGGGGCTTGGTTCCGGAATCTGGAGTGTACTGTTCTATCTGTACTTGAACTTGCCTGAAGTGGGGTTCAAGATGGACTTTATAGGCAACGTGTTCACCGCAGGCGCAATAGCAACAGGTCTCATAGCGTTGCCGGCGGGCCTGCTCTGCGAGCGGATAGGTCCAAAGAAGGCTCTCTTGATCGGCCTCTCGGCAAACTTCATCAGCATTCCACAAATCGTGGTTCTGCAGCCTTCCGCATTGCTGGCATCGAGCCTTTTCTCAGGCTTGGTCGGCACCGTGTCTTGGGTCGCGGGAGCACCGTTCATGTTTGAGAACAGCAGACCAGAGGAGCGGACGTACCTGTTCAGCACCAACTGGGCCTTTATGCTGATCATTGGCGTGGTTGGCAACTATGTCGGAGGAGTGTTGCCAGATTTGTTCAATAGCCAAGTGGGTTTGCCTACGGGGATAGAGGGCTCCGCCTATGGCTACCGCATAGCCTTGGCGATATCCATCACGCTAATGTTGACGGCAGCCCTTCCTATTTTGCTCATAAGGGAAAAACAGAGGGTGCAAAGACAGAAAGCGACTGATCTTTTGAGTCTGCGCAACGTGAGGAGTCCACGTACAATCGTCAAGTTCATGATTCCGACTGCAATCATAGGTTTCGGCGCCGGCTTCATAGTGCCTCTGTTCCCCGTGTTCTTCAAGAAAAGGTTCCTTGCGACCCCTGATCAGGTGGGTCTCATGTCTGCGTTGAGCAACGTTACGCTGGGCGTCGGCACACTGACTGCACCCGCATTGTCGAAGAGGTTAGGCAAAGCCAAGAGTGTGGCCTTGTGCGAGTATCTGTCGATGCCCTTCATAATGCTGACAACCCTCTCACCGAACTTGACTATGGCCGGGGCGGCCTTTGTCGCACGCACTTCGTTGATGAACATGGCAGGACCGATAGGTTCGACGCTGCAGATGGAGCTTGTGACAGAGAACGAGCGGGCCACCACGAATGGCCTTATGGTTATGGCTGACAACATTCCGAGAGCAGCCACGGCCTCAGTTTCGGGCATAATGATGACTGGAAGCGACTTCATCACGCCCTTCCTGTTCACGACGGTGACGTATTTTGTGGCGAGTTCGATCTACTTCTACTTTTTCAGAAATGCCGAAAGAGCAAGGGCTAAGGGTGAAAAGGCTTCCTAGCATACACGATTTTCCCATCTACGATGGTCATCTCCACGGCCACGTCCTTGATCTTGTCAGGCGGCATGTTGAACAAGTCGTCAGACAGAACGGTGAAATCTGCAAGCTTCCCAATCTCAACCGTTCCGCGCTTGTCTTCGTCGAAGGACGCGTAGGCCGCGTTTGCAGTGTAGCTTGTCAGTGCTTCTTCGACAGTTAGGCTCTCTTCTGGGATGCTTTTTCTAGCCGCAGCTGCCCAGATGCCTAGGATTGGACTAATGTTTTCGACAGGGCAATCGGAGCCTGAGGCAACGACCACGTCTTCGCGCATGAGTGTCTTGAATGGAAACATCGAGCGCGCTCTGGCCTTCCCCACTCGGTTCTCAGCCCAGAAGTCAGAAACGATGAAATGCGGCTGCACCGATGCCATAAGGCTTGAGTGTTTCATGCGTCTGATCAGCTTAGGGTTCAAGACTGAACAATGCTCGATCCTGTGCCGGTGGTCTCTGCGCGGGATTTCTTCCAGTGCCTTCTCGTAGGCCTTGAGGACGCTTTCTATGCCTCGGTCCCCAATTGCATGAACTGCTAGCTGCAGGCCGGCAGCGTGCGCTTTTCGAACGAGCTTGTTCAGCTCCTTCTGCGTGTACAGCATCATGCCTCGCGTGTCAGGTTTGTCCGTGTAGGGCTCCTCCAACGCGGCTGTCCTTGCACCCAGTGAGCCGTCAGCCAGAATCTTCACGAAGCCGAACTTCACAATGTCGTCACCGCTGCTTGAGAGCAAACCGAGACTAGCCCACTTGTCCATAAGTCCCACGTCGACGCCCAAGCGGATCCTGAGCGGGATTTCTCCCTTAGCGTTAAGCCTCTGAATGCTCTTGATCTCGGCAGCTGAAGTCACCATCCAGTGCACACACGTGAGCCCAGCCTCAACTGCCTTGTGGCACGCCACAAGGCAGGACTCCTCAAGCTCATTGCCTGCCCGTTTCTGCACGATTCTCCAGACTGGCTCCAAGGCGTTTTCACGAAGAATCCCGTTCGGCTCGCCTGTGGCCTTGTCCAGATCCACGCTGCCGGCTTCTATGCGCGTGTCTTTGGCTATGCCTGCCAACTGGAGAGCTTTTGTGTTGGCCACGCCTATGTGGCCGCACACGCGCATCACGCAAACAGGCACGTCCTTCGCAGCTTCGTCCACGTCCCACCGCGTGGGATAGCGTCTCTCGGCGAACCGTTCCTGATCCCATCGCCCACCAAGAATCCAGCCCTTGTCTGGATGCTCTTCGGCGAATCTGCGGATTCGCCGCTTGAACTCGCCTATTGAATCCGCGTCTCTCAAGTCAACTTCCCGCAACGAGTGACCAAAGCCCGTCATGTGCACGTGGCAATCCACAAGGCCCGGAACCACAGTCTTGCCTTTCACATCAACAGTTCTTGTGTCGCAGTTCGCCTTACTCCTGATCTCGCTGTTCGAGCCTACTGCGGCAATCTTTCCCCCGACGACAAGAATGGCTTCAGCCTTGGGCTGCTTTGGGTTCAGAGTGACGACATTGGCATTGACGATGGCCAGTGATATACCTGACATGAAGTCTACTAAGCGAAAGAGGAAATAAAAGTCTTAGAGCTGTTGCGTTCCTAGACCCAGTTTTGGCCTGGCTTCCTCTGCATCACAACGCGCTTTTCGTAGTTGCGCTTGTTTCTGAAGCTCGGATGCGGGCTTTTCCTTACCTGTGCTTCTATCTTCGGCGTCTGCGATCTGACTTTCCCAGCCTTCGACAATGAACCGTGAGTCGGCATTCGATTGCACCGTTATTATGCATGACTAGACAGTAACTCTTAAACATTTCCGCATAGCACTGTGTAGGTGCGGGGGTCGCCAAGCCTGGTCAAAGGCGTAGGCTTCAGGAGCCTATCCCGCAGGGGTTCGTGGGTTCAAATCCCACCCCCCGCACCTGAATTTTAGCCACAATTTGAGCTTATTTCAGCTAAATAAACTCAATTTAGGATATCATGTGGGGACGTGCGTGGGGGCTAAGAATTGAACACAAGTTTACCGGTAAAGTATTTGGCTCTACCCTGATTGAGCTTCAGCTTTTTATCAGAGTTTTTGTGAGAAGCGTTATAAGGCTTTGGACACTAATGATTGGATTCCAATTAGGTTGTGAATGTGAAAATGAAGGGTTTGCTTAGGAAAATCTTGGTTGTGGGAATTGTGGCTCTGTTTCTAGGAGCAGTTGGATCAGCATTCTTCAAAGTGGGCGTTAACGTAGAGGCGGCGGGAGCTACAGTCTATGTTGATGATGATAATGTTTCTGGTCCTTGGGATGGAACTGTTTCGCATCCTTATCAGAACATAACGAGCGGACTTGAACACGCTTCTTACGGCGATACTGTGGACGTCTTTTCGGGGACGTATATGGAAAACGTTGTTGTAAACAAAAGCGTAACGTTGAGGGGTGAATCGAAACCGGTCATAAATGGACTCGGCGGAATAGGCATAGATCTAACAATCTATGACGATTTTGTATATGGGGTTGCTGTAGAAGGCTTTGACATAACGAATTGTTCTTACGGTATCCATCTTGTTATGCAAAACATTGCCATTGATGTGACTGATTTGTCAATCACCATTGGAAACATAATTCTGAACAATAACAAAATCAGCTCTAACTCAGATGGCATCTTTGTCGATATAAACAGCATCGGAAACGTGATGTATGGAAATTCGTCGGTTGCTATTGGAGACCTTCGTGTAGCCAACAATGTCATCAAAAGCAGCGGCAAAGGAATTGACGTTAATAGATTTAAATACATAGGAAACGACATGTTCAACAACACTGCTTTCTCAGCAGGCAACATAGAAATCATAGGCAACACCGTTAATTCCAGTCAACAGGGGATATACCTCCACCAAATTGTGGCTCTTGGCGAAGCAATGCACGCTGATTCCCGCTTCACTATGGGTAGCATCTTAGTAAACGACAACACTGTAAACAGCGACGACTATGGAATAGCACCTTGGGATATCCGACTCTTTGGATCCGGGTTGTATGGCAATTCTTCCTTCACAATGAACAACATCGAGTTTTGCAGAAACATAGTCAACAGCACCAAAGACGCGATAGGTTTTAGCCAATTTACCGATTTCGGCACCAATATGTATGGCAATTCTTCATTTTCGATGGGCAGTGTCCTTGTAAGCGACAATATCCTTCACAGTATCATATGGCTTTCAGGTTTCGGGAGATTCGGATCCTACTTGGATGAAAACTCGTCATGTACAATGGGCAACGTTGAATTCTGCAGAAACGTGATCTACAGCAACTGGGCTGATGTAATGACCTTCTGGAACCTTCAACCTTTCGGCTACGAAATGTACGGCTATTCGCTGTTCAGGATGGGGGACTTTTCTGTGAACAACAATATTATTGCAAGCAACGGCAGTCGTAATGGAATATCTTGCTCTGAAAGGTCTGGAGGGTTTGGCATACACGTATATGACAATGCAGTTGCTATGACCGGCATTTTTGAATTCGTGGACAACGACATCAGCTTCACTTGGTGTGGCTTTTCCTTAGGTGGGGTGAAGGATGCAATAATAAGAAACAACATGATAAGGAACAGCGCGTATGGAATCTACTCGCCAGAGTCAGCTGGGAACAATATCTACCACAACAACTTCGTCAACAACACAGTTCAAGCCGATGTCGTCACGCCCAACTACAACAACACATGGGACAACGGCTATCCTTCTGGTGGCAACTACTGGAGCGAATGTACAGACGTAGACAACAATTCAG
>CAYHAK010000050.1:0-10966 GCA_964354625.1 uncultured Candidatus Bathyarchaeia archaeon | reverse complement strand
CGCAGAATTCTTTCTCCTTTCCTGGGTGAAGCTCTATGAGCACGTAAGCGCGTGTCTTATCGGCTTTGGAGTCCATAAGTATTTCAGCGTTGATTGCCTTATTATTGCTTTTCATAGGACAGCTTGTGCATGCGCGCTGTAGCGCGCGCTAATAGATTAGGGTCCCTATGGCCGAACAGAAGATAGAGCGCGCGCGCTATTTGACGTGAATTCTAGTCAAAGGACAATACCCTTCATATAAACCCTTTTTCACGCGCGATGAATGTAAGGTTTTGTCCAACCAACCAACTTGTGATTTTGCGGAAAAGTCATAGCTAAACCTGCCTAAACACGTGGCTTGGTGGTTGGAATTGCTTGAAGGAAAGATGGCAAATCTCAGAGTCTTGGAAAAGGAGGGTTTGCCTCTGTTTGTGGCATGGAACAACGATCTGAAGTTTCAAGGTGAATATGAGCCTCTTGAGCAAAGCTCCTTCACTGGAGCTGAGAAGTGGTACAATGGTCTTCGTTCTGAAGAGAAGTGGTTCATAATAGAGAAAAAGGATGGAAGCAAAATCGGTCAAATACTCTGCTTGCCTAAAGGTCCTCACTATTCCATAGGTTACAGAATCATTCCGAGTGAGAGAAGCAAAGGTTACTGCACCGAAGCCGTCAAGATTGCAGTGAATTACCTCTTCCTTTCAAAAGACATAGTTCGAATCGAGTCCAAGGCAAATCCAGAAAACGTTGCTTCATTGAAAGTTTTAGAGAAAGCAGGGTTCATCGAAGAAGGATTGACTCGTAAATCAGTGTTCATTAAAGGAAAATGGAAAGACGGAGCGCTCTACAGCATCCTTAGGGAAGAATGGAAAGAACCCAAAATACTGACAAAGACGACTTGAAAAATCGGGATAAAGCTTTCCCCCAAAACCAAGAATAGACTGCAAAACTTGGAACGCGCGCATCAGTTCTCCCACCATTTTTCTGCTCTCGATTGTCGGTCACACGAAATCTTGCTTCAAACGCTTCATGGAACAGAAGGCCAGTTGCGGCAAGTTTGCGCGCGCCATTTGACAGGAGGCTACGCTTGGATAGGCTTTGCGATCTTCTGTTTGAGCTTTCTAGCAACGAGCGCCTTGGAATCCTTAACGAATTGGGCAACGAAACGATGAACGTTACGAAACTCGCAAGGATTAGTTGGGTTTGACCCCGGAGACCTTCACGCTTGCCACGGCATCGACGATTTTCTTGATTTTTCCAGCGGGTATTTTTGAGCTCTTGGCGATTGCTTGCGCAGTTGGATCATTGGCCATGTTTTCGACCGGGAAGTGGCTCTCTTCGATGATTCTTACTTCTTGAAAGCCAGCGTCTTTTATCATTTGCAGGTATTCACTCTTCATTTCGGCGCCCGAGAGGCATCCGATGTATGCCTGAACATTCTTTCTTATGGCTTCTGGAAGCTTTTTCAGCAAGACTATGTCTGAGACCATTAGTCTGCCGTTCGCTTTTAGAACTCTGAAGGCTTCTTCAAACACGCGTTTCTTGTCCGGCGAGAGATTGATTACACAGTTTGATATAATGACGTCAACTGTCGCATCTGCCACGGGAAGGTTTTCTATTTCTCCAAGTCTGAACTCAACGTTCTCGTACTTGCCCTTCCGGGCATTTTCTCTGGCCTTGTCAAGCATTTCAGGCGTCATGTCCACGCCAATGACCTTGCCGCTTTTGCCAACTCTGTTTGCTGCCAGAAAACAGTCAAACCCTGCGCCAGAGCCAAGATCCAGCACGGTTTGTCCTTTTCTCAGAGAAGCCAACGCAACAGGGTTGCCACAGCCAAGGCCCAGGTTTGCACCTTCTGGAACCGAGTCTATTTCCTGATCAGAATAGCCTATTCTCCTGCTGATCTCCTCGCTCAAATTAGGAGTATCACAGCCACAGGAGGCTGGTGCACCACAGCAGGCTTTGTCTTTCTTGGCGATCTTCGCATAGCCTTCTCTGACTATTTTCTTCACTTTTTCTTCTTTCATATCCTCACATTCCATTTTGCCGCACATCATAATGCACTGTTTTGGACTCTGGTTTGGCCCAAGCGTCTCAATCTATCGATGGCGCCAACGGTGACTAGTGTACCGAAGGTTATCAATGCCTAGGGTAGGATATCTATTTTGTTTGCTATTATTCCTGTTTGTCTTAGCACCATCAGTATGCCAACCAGGACTATGAAGGACCCAATAGTAAGCCTGGTAATAGCGCTTCTTGGCTTGTCGATGTGCTCACCTTCAAGTCGCGAATGTGATTTCAACTGCAACCACATCCATCGTCTTGATCTACCCATTCTTTGATTTCTTCTTCTGTCGAGCCAAATGGGCATTCGTCTAAGTTGCCCACATCCTTCCCGGTTAGGGTTGAGGTGAATTTGTCCATCTTGCCAAACGCGCCCTTTCTGACAACTCTCCCTATTGCGATTGCTTCGAGGATTTCCTTCCTATCCACTTCCACTAACTGAGCCTGAGTGACTGCGGTCTTAAGACAGGGCAGGCAATTCGCCGTCACAGAAGCTCCAACTGCTATCAGCAATTTGATTTTGTTTTCCATATCGAACCCCCTTGTTCGTTTCACTACTAATCTAGAGTGGTAGAAAACTATTTAAGGCTTCTCTGACAACTACTTACCAGAAGTAGGAGTAATCAACTGTGATCATCAAAGAAACAGTCGTCCGAGACCGAATGGTTTCGCGGCTCAAAGAACTGGAATTATCAACATATGAGGCACTGACTTACCTCACGCTTCTGACACATTCCAACATAACTGCGAGTACGCTGTGCAAGGAAACAAGTATTCCTGACTCAAAAATCTACTTTGCTCTAGACGGATTGGCTAGCAAAGGCATGCTTGTAGTCCAGAAAGGCAATCCAAGCATCTACCGAGCCGTGCCGCCAAAAGAAGCCATATCCAATCTGAAACGACAGATGACTGAAAGACTTGATGAGAAACTTGGAGAAGCAGACGTCTTAGTCGAGACGCTGACACCAATATACGAGAGTGCCGAAAAGCCAGAAGAACTAGAATTGGCTTACATGATCCGAGGACAAAAGAACATCATTGGCAGGATGAAGGTCTTAATCGAAACGGCGCGGAAAGAAGTGACGCTTTTTATTTCATACACAGCAGTTCTTAGAGCAATCAAACAGTCACTGTTGGAAGCACACGAAAAACGCAGAGTTAAACTGAGCATCGCCGTGACGCAAAAAACCTTTGAAGAAGAGGATTGCTCAAACCTCGATGGAATACGGTTGATACGTTGTTCGATAGATCCCATTGGAATGCTCATCTCTGATAACAACACGCTCCTAACACTGGCAAACTGGTCGGATGAAGTTGCAACCTTAACGCAAGACCAGAATCTGATTCGAATCATTAGAGAGTACTACGATAGCCCTAGTTGCTGCACCCCCGTGTCCCGGCAGAGAAGAAAAAACACGCACTAGCACGCGCGCGGTCTGAGGGTTCTCTGATTCCCGTTTCCAAACAAGGAAAAGAAGAGCACACTGAGCAAGAAGCAAACTCTTGAAGGTTGGACCGAAGCATTTATATGAACGTTTCTTCATATGAAATATTCCTCATACGAGTTGATGCACATGAAACGTGGGCTAACTGAAACGTGCTACCTGTTCTTCGGGACATTGGCAAACCCAACGCGTCTAGCCATTCTAGAAGCTTTGGACGAAGGGCCGAAGAGTGTCGGTGAAATTGCACAGAAGTTGAAGCAGGAGCAGAGCATGATTTCTCACAATCTCAGACCTTTAGAAAGATGCAGGTTTGTTTTCGAAGAGAGAAAGAAGAAACAACGCATCTATTCCCTGAATGGCGAAACAATGAAGCCGCTCTTCAAAGTGCTCATGTTTCATTCTGCAAAGTACTGTCCCACCGGAAACGAGTGCTTCAGCGAGAACAAGCTAAAGGAACATAGAAAGAAAGAAGCTTCTCGTCAACTACACGTGACCCACTAATGCTTGTGAATGGAGGTGAAAGAATGAAAGACGAAAAATCCATATTGTACGTCCAGACGAGCGACAACCCAGAGAGACAATATTCCCCACTCGTTCTTGCTCAAACTGCGAAAGCCATGGGCCTAAAACCCAAGCTGTACTACTTGGGCTCCGCGCTCAGAATGCTCCTTCCAGGAGCAGCTGAAAAGATAAAGCTCGGAACATTCCCGAGTGTAGCGGAAATGCTCCAGAAAACAATGCAAAGTGGAATCGAAATCGACGTATGTGAAGCCTCCAAACAAATGCTAGGATGGGAAAAGGTAGATCTGATTCCTGGCGTCAAGATCGTGGGCGCTGCCACACTGAACGACCTGGCTCTCCAAGCGGTTGCTACAATGTGGTTCTAGGGAACCTTACAGTGGGGTGAACATGAAATGACCAAGAAAGGCGAAGTATACCTTTGAGATTTGCGGAAACAAGATACAGGTGCTGGAAGAAGGCGGCGGGACTCTGGTCTGCTGCGGACAAGACATGACCCTAGTCCGACAATGATTAGAGGACCGCGCGCCTTTTTTTCTTTTTTTTGCGCCGAGACAGGCACGATTGCTGAATCCCGCGCAGGCAAGTGATGGCAAGATTTAACAAGTTCAAGAACAGAGTGTATCTTTATGAGCCAACCTGGGGGCACAGTCAGACCGAGCAATTTCAAGAAGGGGATATTTACTGTAGCCGGAACCGTTTCTTTGGCTTTGGGAGCTGTAGGCGTATTTTTGCCCATCCTGCCTACCACTCCGTTTCTCTTGCTCTCAGCTGCTTGCTACTACAAAGGTTCAGAACGGATGCATCGGTGGCTACTCAACAACAAATTGTTCGGAAGCTACATAAGAAACTACAAAGAGAGAAAGGGAATCTCGCAAACTGGCAAGGTTCTCACATTGTCACTGTTGTGGACAACGATATGTTACTCAGCGCTTTTTCTTGTGAACAACTACATCATGCAGATGGTTCTTCTCGCAGTAGCGGTTGCTGTGACAGCCCACGTCATAGCTTTGCCAACGTTCAAGAAACGCAACCTTTAGGACAGGAAGGCTGAAGAAGTGCTGGAGCGATCCGAAGAGAACTATCGGGAAAATGGGATTCGTGGCGCGCGCTACGCACTCGCTACTCGATCGATTGTGAGCAAAAGGCATATTAGTATATGATTCAACTTGGTTTCATGAACTATGAAGAAAGACAGGAAACAATTGCCAAATCGCCTATTTCATTCAACTACTTGAAACGTTTCAACACTGGCGCAGGTGTATTGCATCTAATTCAAGGAATGCTAATGCTGTCTCTGGGCACGCTTCTGAAGTGGGACCGAGACATATACACGTTCTATCTGAAACTCGACATCTTTGCAGGACCTCCACTGGCGATCGAAGTCAATCCAACCCCCCAAATACTTTTCACCGCAAGTTACATAGGAGTAATAGTAGCTTCTTTCCCACTGATCTCAGCCTTCGCGCATTTCATGATAGCGTACCCAAAGAACAAAAACTATGTAGAGAATCTGAAAAAAGGGATGAACCCATATCGTTGGTATGAGTACGCTTTCTCAAGCTCTATAATGATTGTCTTGATCTCAACGTTTGTTGGTGTATGGGATTTCTGGTCATTGGTTATGATCTTTGTGCTAAATGCCATGATGATCATGTTTGGATATCTAATGGAAATGATAAACCAGCGAACGGAGAAGACTTCATGGTCAGCGTTCATTCTGGGATGCATTTCTGGTGGAGTTCCATGGGTCGTACTGCACGCTTACTTCATAGCAGCTGTTATGTCCACGGGCACAAATCCACCTGCATTTGTGTACTCGATATTCCTTATCTACTTCGTCGTGTTCAACATCTTCGCACTCAACATGGTCCTTCAGTACAAGGGCATCGGACGCTGGAAAGATTATCTGTACGGCGAACGAGTCTACGTGATACTTAGCTTTGTAGCCAAAACAATGCTAGCCTGGCTAGTCTTCATTGGCATATTCGCACCCTTCTGATATGCGCGCGCTAAGGGAATGTCTTCACGATGCTCTACAACGCGCCCTACACACCAGGGTTCATGCGCAGAAACGAAGTAGCCATAGAAGTCGAACTTGACTAGCAAAGTACACCATTGGCAAAGCACCAAGCATACAACAGAGAGCCTCCCTCGCATGGCCTCGGGTGCAAACGCAAATGTCAAACAAACGAGAAGTCGTGTTATAGCGCGCGCTACAGGAAACTCGTGCAGTTTTGGATCTTTTCGACGGTGAGGTCAGCATCTACGAGAAGCAAACGGAAAAAGGTTTAGAGAAATTTCTGAAGGTCTAGAGAATGAGCGACCAGGAATATCTGGATAACGAGCTGCTTCTGACAAGAGAAGGCCTTAGGAAACAAGGCTAGAATGGAGAGAACCAAAGACCCTGACAAAGAGCGCTTGAGAATAGCCAGTTTTTGATCTTGCGGAAAAGTTATAGCTGTCCGACCCAAACAGCTAGATTGGTGTTCAGGTTGCTTGAAGGCACGAATGTGAATTTGAGGGTTATGGAGAAGGAGGATTTGCCACTGTTTGCAGAATGGATTAACAAGCCCGAGTTCTTTGGCGAATACAATCCTCTAAGACAGACATCCAAAGCAGAGATAGAGAAGGATTTTGACAAGAGCACTCTTGAAGAAACGGGATTCGTTGTTGAGAAGAAAGATGGAAGCAAAATTGGTTTCATATGTCATTTTATCTTGGTGCATCCTGCAGGAAGACTGTTGGAAATAGGTTATTCTTTGGTTCCAGGTGAGAGAGGCAAAGGCAACGGCACAGAAGCTGTCGAGATAATGGTGGACTACTTGTTTCTTTCAAAGGACATAATGCGTGTTCAAGCCTGTACTGATACTAGGAATCTGGCTTCTCAGAAGGTTTTGGAAAAAGCAGGTTTCAAGAAGGAAGGAACAATGCGAAAATACCTTTTTCTCAGAGGAGAACCCAGAGATGCTCACATGTATAGCATTCTCCGAGAAGAATGGAAAAAACCAAGAATACTGACAGAGACAACTTGAGAAATCGGCGCGCGCTACAACCCAGAGTCTTCCCTTCATACTTGCAGACAGGGAAAAAGCCACCTTATTGAGAAATCCAAAAGAAAGCGCGCGCTATGATAGCAGAGGACACCAAAGCAGCCCTAGAATATGCCTAGCACTTTCATCGCAAAAGAAAAAAGGGCGAGCCGTGCTACTGGAAGTCTAGTTCAAAGCTTATTGGGACTTTTTCTCCCCATGACTGTCTCAGTGGGCATAATTTCTGGGCTTTTTCATAGATGATGTGGGCCTTCTTCCTTTCTCGTTCGTTGTCGTTTTCAAGTTTCAGGTTGATGGTGAAGTGTATGTGAGTGAAGATCAGTTTCTCCAATCCTTCAGCGTTCATTTTCACAGCGGCTTTGGTTTCTAGCTTCTTGAGCAACAGTCTTGAATTTCCGGCAATTAGAAGGAATATCGTGTTCATGCAGGATGCAAGTGAAGCGGCAAACACTTCTTCTGGAACGCAGTATCCTTGTTTTCCACCGAACTCGGGCGGAGGACTAACAGTGATGAAATACTTGCCTTTGATTGTCAGATCGCATTCAGTTCCGCTTTTCCAGCTGGCAGTGCCTTCGAAAGTAAACTCTTGCATAGATCAACATGTGTTTGTGTTTTTCTTAAAGCTTTTTGTTTTGGGTCGATCAGGTGAGCGTCGCGCCAGTATCCTGTATCCACACAAAGAAACATCGGGATTTTCTGATTTCCATTTAGCGCGCGCGAATCTGGAAATCTAGATACTCAAACGTGGCCTCGAAACACAAACACAAGCAAATGCGCGCGCTACGCTACTCTCTCAATCTATCCACGAGTCAGGGTTTCGATATTCTACCTTAGGTCCCTCTTGCCACAATGCATCGAACTCGTCCAAGAATTTCTTGCCTGAATGCTTTCGCGCCTTTTTCTTCCCAGTTGCCTTTGTCAATACTGCCCTCTCCATCAAAAGACGCTATCTCCCCCTGTTTAAAAGGCGTTATTTCTGATTCGTAAGGATGGCTCTTCATCAAGCGTGGGCCAATGAATAATGATAGACAAACAGCAGTAGTAACGTCACCATAGCGCGCGCTAACACAGAGGTTTCAAAGAGGATAGTCAGGTGTGCACGAAGCGCGCGCTGGTGGGGTAAAGTTTTATCCCAAACCCAAACTGAGTCAGAAAGTGTGACGGGAGTGTCTTCTATTCTCATAGCTCCCTTTAGTGCGCGCATATTCGCCATGTGCCTCTTTGTACGTAATCTACTGATCTGCAAATTCACTCTACATACTCCATGAACCCAGAGATTTTCTAAGCCCGCGAGAGAGAGGCTTATGAGAGGCCAGTAGTGCGCACGAAGAGCGCAGTGTTCAGATGTTGTCTGCTGTTCCTTATGCACGCTAAACATGGAGCGCGCGCTAAAGTGCTCCTCTGATAGGCTGAACTACTATCTTCATTGTATCGGTTCCTCGGAATGCTGTTCCATCATTGAGACACCCAGCCACGCTTAGTGCTGCCGTCACGGATCTTTGCTCCATAACCTGTGTAATGTCAACAGAACGCATGATGTACCGTACTATCGGGGCTCTTTCAAACATGATGCGCAGATCTGGAATTCCATCATTGTCATAGTCTCCAATGGTGAATGGTCTTAATGGAGAAAAAGTTCTGTTCAGTCTTATTGAGGAAACATCAACGTTGGCTGGACGGTAACCTTCTGGCAGCTCAACATAGCAAGCAATCAAGTCCCTCGGACATCCCAAGTGCAGGGCATCGGGTTTAATGTCAATCCGAGCTCTGATTACAGACGGTTCTTCGGTCCTAGCTTGATAGACGCTAGACATCAACGCCACTATGCTTAGCAGAAGAAATGCAAGCTTCATCCTGAAAACCCTATTGTTCAACAACCGCTTTCTTCCTCCGTTTCCAATTGACCTAGTATGGAATGAAAAGGCTGTATTAAGGATTTCCTGAGATTCGGCTATGGAGAGAAACTCGATCTTGCTATGGCTATTTCATACGCGCGCGGAGTAAACACGCACTCTGGCAATTCACTATGGTTTCTCTTGGCCCTTTTTCAGAAGGTGCCGGGCTATTGCCTGCATACTTAGCAGCCTGTAGTTTGTTTCGTCGCTCAAGCTGACTACAAAGCTCTCAACGCTATCAACGTCAGCGAAGGGAAGCTGCCTTGTCAATCTCATGGCATCCGCATAAGCTGCATAGTTCTCGTAGAACGATATGAAAAGCCTATTCTTGTTGTGATCAATCCCGCTCACAGCCATCAAAGATGCATGTGGATTACTCTTTTCGAGTTCGCGCGCGCCTCTGATTTCCTTGAATCCTTCCTTGTAAGGCTGGTCACGAACTGCGATAGACGTGATTCCCATGATCTCATAACCCAGCTTGTGAAAGTCTGGAATAATCGTGTATTCTTTGATGTAGCCTTCTTTTTCCAGTTTCTTTATGGTTCTGCTTATCGTGGGCTGAGAAACACCCAACACCTTAGCCAGCTCTCTATCACTTCTACGACTATTCTTCATGAGTTCAGATATCAATCTCAGTTCGACATCTTTCATGGCTTTCTTTGTTGGTTGTTAAAGGATTTGAATTCATCGGTTCTTTCAGCCAGCGCCGTGAAGTCTAGTGGCGACGTGATTACTAAGCGCGCTCTATTTCTTCTACCCGTTTAGAAAATAGAAATCCAGAAATTCGAAAATCACCTTGAAACGCAAACACAAACACATGAATAATGACAAGCAGACATCAGTCATAATGTCACTGCGACAGAGAGGTTGCAAAGAGGCTAGTAGTAGTGCGCGCGAAGTGTGAGTTATTCAGATGTTATTTTCCTCACCTTAGTGGTTTTGCGGAAGAGTTATAGCTGAACCGAAAGAACTAATCAGAATTGAAAAGACATAAAGAAGTCAATAAGAATGGTAGAATATGTTAAGGGAAGCGAAATTGACACGTGGCATTGGTGTAAGAATTGCACACAATACCCCATCTATATCGACCAAAGACGCTCTGATAGACCGCATTCTAACCTCTGTAACCAATGCAAAGCAAAAGAAGACAACAAAGATTGCACAACCTAAGGACCTAACTTCCCCCAATCGCTTAGAAGACTAGGTTTTTCTAAGGTCACACCTTGTTTGAACGGGGAGCGTGGCATATTCTGAACCGCTTTCACAAGTTCTTTAAAAGAGGACAAAAAGCATGGGATTTTGACTTAGAAACAAAGAAATGGATAATGAGAAGCTAGAACAATTCTCTATCAGTCCTTTTTAAGCCAGTTTTTTGGTTTTGCGGAAAAGTTATAACTGGACCGAAAGCATAAAATTGAAGTCCCAAACCCAAGTCTTCTAAATCGTTCAACTAGATATTGTTTCAGGGTCAAAAGTGACCGAGTTATTTCCAAGACCGAAAGATCCACCGACGATTTTTGGCGGTCTTGTTTTGATTGGTGCAGTCATTGTCGTTAGTGCTGTTTCCATTTACGTATTCGGGTCCCATGCAGATTCAACTCTAACCATAATTCTCGTTGCGATAGGGCTGATTTTGATTGTTCTAGCTATTCCAGTTTACAAGTGGGAAAGAGACCAAGATTATCAGGGTAGGAAGAAAATTCAACCGAACCGCAGAGCTTTTACTGACTATTTTTTTCAAACAGCTTTTGAGAATAGGTGATTGAGGTGACAAATTGGCTGAATTTAGCATCTTGGGCTATATATTGGGTGTCATTGGCGCCATATTCATTTTTATCTTTTCATTTCGCGCGCGCCTATTTAGAGGCAGAAGAATCACACGCACGCTACCAGTCCTCTTCCTCTTCGAAGTTTTCGTCCTCGTTCAATTCAGTTTCTTCGTCAGGTTGGTCGAACAAGCCTTCACCTCCAATGCTTTCTCTCTAAGCTGCGTGGCGCGTGATACATAAAGATT
>CAYHAK010000049.1:0-11157 GCA_964354625.1 uncultured Candidatus Bathyarchaeia archaeon | reverse complement strand
AGTCGCCTGTGTAGTAGATGTTTGGCCATCTTCCAAAGTAAGTTTGCTCATACCTTTCAGGGTCTTTCCACAGGGTTTCAAGCATTCCTGGCCAAGGCGTCTTAATCACTAGAAAGCCTTTGGTTCCTGTTGGCGTCGTTTGTCCTTTCTCATCGTAAACTTCTGCGTGAATGCCTGGCAGCGGGTTTGTTGCTGAGCCTGGTTTCAATGGTACAAGTTCTAGGCCTGGCAGTGGTGCTATCATGAATCCGCCTGTTTCTGTTTGCCACCAAGTGTCAATGATTGCTAGTTTCTCTTTGCCGATTACGCGGTAGTACCATCTCCATGCTTCAGGATTTATCGGTTCGCCTACTGTTCCTAAGAGTCTCAGTGTGCTCAGGTCGTGTTTGGTGACCCATTGTTCTCCGAATTTCATGAACATTCTAATGGCTGTTGGTGTAGTGTACAGTATGGTCACACCGTGTTTTTCAACTATTTCCCACCATCTGTTATTCGCTGGATAGTCAGGTGTTCCTTCAAAGATGAATGAAGTGACGCCTAAGGCTAATGGTGCGTAAACGTTGTATGTGTGTCCAGTGATCCAACCGATGTCTGCTGTGCACCACCAGATGTCCTCGTCGTTCGGGTTGAAGCCCCATTTCAGTGTCCAGTAACCCCAAACTAGGTAGCCGCCTGTGCCATGTTGAACTCCTTTCGGTTTGCCCGTTGTTCCAGAAGTGTAGAGTATGAAAAGTGGTTCAGTTGATTCCATAGGTTCAGGTGGAACGTAAGCGTTAGCTTCAACTTTGGCAAGTGCCTCGTGATAATAGAAGTCTCTGCCTTCTTTCATCGGAACCTGTTGGCCTGTTCTTTTCACGACGATTACTTTTTCGACGCTAGGTGCTTTCAGTACTGCACGGTCTGTTGTGTCTTTCAGCGTGACTGTTTTTCCGCGTCTGTATGCGCCGTCTGCGGTTACGAGGATCTTTGCGCCGCAATCGTTCATTCTGTCGGCGAGGGCTTCTGCGCTGAATCCTGAGAATACTACGGTGTGGACTCCGCCTAAGCGTGCAGTTGCGAGCAACGTGATTGGCAACTCAGGAATCATCGGTAAATAGACGGCTATTCTGTCGCCTTTCTTGAGTCCAAAGTTCTTGAAGACTTTTGCGAGTTTGTTGACTTCTCGGTAAAGCTGATAGTACGTGTAGGTTCTAACTTCTCCACTTTCGCCTTCCCAAATGTACGCAAGCATGTTCTTCTTAGATGTGTTCAAATGTCTGTCCAGAGCGTTGTAGCTTATGTTCAACACACCTCCGGCGAACCATTTATAGAACGGCGGATTCGAGTCATCGAGCACTTTGTCCCACGTTTTGAACCAGTCGATGGCTTTTGCTTTTTCAGCCCAGAATTCCTGCGGGTTTTTGATTGATTTTTCCCATTCTCCTTTTAGGGTTTTTCCAGGCATAACTCTCTCGTTAAACGGCAAGCTAGCTTCTGACATTTTTTAACCCTCTGTGAATTTTGTGGAAAAACGTTCTTTCGGAAATATAAACCTTCTTAGTGGAAAAAACAAAAAGGGTGAAGGTGTTTTTTAGCTTGTGGGACATATGGGCAGTACAGTTTTTCCATGTTCTTCGTTCAGTATTTCTGCTATTGCTAAATAGACTGCGCTTAGTCCACAGATGATGCCCTCAACTCCGATTATCTGCTGGAAAGTCGTTGTGGATGTGTCAGGATAGTATGCGTTGATCATCGATTTGGCTGCCAACAGGAAGAACAGTACGAAGAGGCTCGCGAAGACGAATTGAAGGGCTCGGTTCTTCTTCAGGGTGCCAAAGAACATGCATAGCGTGAAGAGGCCCCACATGAAGAAGTAGGCCATCAGCGCTTCTGGGCCTACGAGCCACGGTGTCGAGTAACCTGATATTGCTGGAGCATACGAGGAGAACGGCCATATGCCTTTCTCCGCTACGTTCGCCGCGCCTAGCCAGTTCAAAGTCACGAAAGACATCCAGAATAGCCCATACGAGGTGAATGCGGTCGTCCCGAATGTATTACCTTTCTTGTACTCCATTATTCCCGCGATGACTTGAGCCAATCCACCATAGAAAATGCCCATTCCAAGAATCATGCCGTCAACAGAACCCAATCGAGCGTTGTGAACAAAGTTCAAGAGCACAGTTGTCATTCCGAAGCCTAACAGTCCAAGCGGTGCTGGATTTGCTGATTTCTCACTCATTGCATTCCAATCCTTCTTTCAGTTAGTAGAGGCTCTGTTCGCCATGTTTGAATTTAAGTTTTTCCAAGGGGCTGAGTCCTTCGTCTTCTATAAACAATATACTTGCTCATTTCCAGTGAAATGAACACTATCGCTGTGAAAAGTATTGCAAACCCCCAGTCAAGAAGTTCAGGTGGTGTCACGCCGAATGCGGTATTTAGACCAGGCGTGTAGAGCACCACGAACTGTAATGCAAATGATGAAAGTACGGCGTACCACAAGAACTTGTTCTTGAACACGCCAACCTTGAACACTGGATACTTTAGTGACCGTGCAGATATGGCATTGGCAAGTTCCATCAAGATCATAGCTGTCAGCAGCTGAGTTCTTGCTTCTATCAGCATATCTTTTCCGTTTACTACTCCTCTCCAGGGTTGGTAATAGAAGTAGCCAAACAAGAGTAGCGCACTCATCAATATCGGTGTTAATGATAGGTATAATTTGACGTCAAGTGTGAAGACGCTTTCTTCTGGGTTTCTTGGTTTTCTCTCCATTATGTCGGGATCCCCTGGGTCAACGCCCAAAGCCAAGGCTGGCAATCCGTCGGTCGTTAGGTTTATCCATAGTAATTGCGCAGCTGTCAAAGCTATTGTTGCGCTTCCGATGGCTTCAGTGGGTGCGCCAGGTGAGTATATCTTGGCCAGATATGGCACCGAGACTACAGCTATGAACATGACAAGGATTTCCATTATGTTGCAGCGCATCAGATAAGTGAGGTATTTTTTGATATTATCATATATTTCTCGTCCCTCACGAGCAGCTTTCACTATAGAAGCAAAGTTGTCATCAGCTAAGACCATGTCTGAAGCTTCTTTCGTAACCTCAGTGCCTGTTATGCCCATGGAAACGCCTATGTCAGCCATTTTCAACGCCGGAGCGTCATTAATGCCATCGCCTGTCATAGCTACAACGTGCCCTTTGGATTTCCATGCTTTAACAATCCTCATCTTGTGCTCCGGAGAAACACGGGCGTAGATTGCCACTTTCTCAACAATATGGGCCAATTGTTCATCACTTAGCTTTTCCAGTTCTTCTCCAGTTAGCACACTTCCTGGCTCATCATCTTCACCAAGTAGATTAAGCTCCCTTGCGACCGCCTCCGCCGTCAGCTTGTGGTCGCCTGTTACCATAACGACCTTTATACCTGCTTTCTCACACGTGTATATCGCATCTTTTACCTCTTCACGCGGAGGATCAATCATTCCCATTATTCCAGCAAATACAAAGTCTTTCTCCAGTTTCTCGTCAATCGTGCCAATGTTTTCAGGTAGCTCCTTAAACGCGAACCCGAGATTTCTCAAAGCTTGCCTTGCCATAGCTTCATTCATTGCTAATATCTCTGTTCGGTCTTCTTCGAGTATTTTCCGTATTTTTCCTCTTTCAAGGATTCTTGTGCATCTGTCCAAAATTATCTCTGGGCCACCCTTCATGTACGCGATTTTCTTCTTACTACCAGCTATGGCATGTACTGTGGTCATGCGTTTTCTTTCTGAAGAGAACGGAATTTCATTTATGCGAGGTTCCTTCTTTTCCAACTCTTCCTTCCACAATCCGCCTTTCGCTGCGGTCACTATCAAAGCTCCTTCAGTAGGATCTCCGATGATTTTCCACCTGCCGGATTCCTTTTGGAATTTAGCATCATTGCACAATGCTGCGGCTTTAAGAAGCGTGCTGAATTTCTCATTTGAAGGGTCAACCTTCTTGTCTTCAAACAGAAAATCTCCTTCAGGCTCGTAACCGACTCCTGACACTTTGATGATTTCGCCATTCACGCAAATTCTCTGTACAGTCATTTCACCTTTGGTCATCGTCCCGGTTTTGTCTGAACATATGACGCTGGTGCATCCCAGTGTTTCTACAGCAGGAAGTCTCTTCACAATAGTGTTTACCTTAGCCATTCTGTACATGCCTACTGCAAGCGCGCCGGTCACAATTGCTGGCAGTGCTTCGGGCACAGCAGCGACAGCCAAGCTAATTCCCCACAAAATCATGTCCAAAATAGGGCGTTGTTCAATAATGCCGATTAAGGCGACTCCGAGACACAAGGAAACGCTCAAGATACCAATCCACTTGCCGATGGACTTTGTTCTTTTCTCAAGCGGTGTTTCTTCTTCTTCGGTCATCTGAACCATTCCTGCGATTTTTCCAAATTCAGTGTTCATACCTGTTGTCGTGGCGACCGCTTTTCCTCGACCGTATACGACGACTGTTCCTGTAAAAGCCATGTTTCGTCTGTCATTAAGTGGTATTTCCTCGGCGCAAACACCAATACTCTTGTTGACAGGAGAGGATTCTCCTGTTAACGCAGCTTCATCTATCTTGAGGTTCATGGATTCAATGAGCCGCGCGTCAGCAGGGACTTTGTCTCCAGTGTACAAGAGTATGATGTCTCCTGGCACAATTTCGCTCGTGGGAATCTTCACATCTTTCCCGTCGCGCAAAACCATGGCGATAGGTGCTGTCATTTTCTTCAGAGCTTCCACAGCTTTCTCCGAGCGATGTTCCTCTACAAACCCCAATATTGCCGTGGCCATGACTATGGTCATTATGATTATAGCGTCGATGGTTTCGCCCAAAGCCACCGAGAGTGCCGTAGCGATCAATAATATGATGATGAGAATATCTGTGAATTGTTCAAGAAACATCTTTATGGCGGATGCGCCCTTCTCTTTTCTGAGTTCATTTGGACCGTGTTCAAGAAGACGTCTCTTTGCTTCCTCTGGGCTCAAACCGTTTTCTTGGGAACTAAGTTCTTTCATTGTTTCTTCAATTTCCAAAGCGTGCCAAGATTTTGACGTATGCTCCACCCCAATTTGGTTAGCGCAGAGTTAGTTTGTTAAACAAAATTGGGTTATATTCTTTTCTCACGGGAAACAGAGTTTGATAAATAGGTTTATAAGACAACGCGGAGCACACTAAAGCTTCTAAAAATCGTAACCTGAAGATTGGGAGAGGGAAAAGAATGGTATTTGAACCGTGGTTCATAGCTCCATTATCCGCTTTGATTTCGATTCTGGTGGGACTCTACTTCTTGCGTTACATTAACAGACAAGACAGTGGAGACGAAAAGATGAGAGAAATCTCTGATTTGATCAGAGGAGGAGCTAACGCCTTCATCAGAAGAGAATACACGGCATTGGCAGTGTTCGTGGGCGTCGTGTCCGTATTGATGTTGGTTTTTCTGCCATCACCTTTGTGGCAAACCTTGCAGAATGGCGAGTGGTGGAAGAACATTGCGTTAACATTGGCGTACATGTTCGGTTCTTCCTGTTCAGCTCTAGCCGGTCTTCTCGGCTTGAATGTGGCTACGAAAGCAAATGCAAAGGTGGCTCAAGCAGCAAAAGAGGGGCTAAACAGAGCTTTCCCTGTAGGCTTCCGGGGCGGTGCAGTGATGGGAATGTCGGTAGTCGGCGTTGGTTTGTTAGGAGTTAGCATTGTTTACTGGTTTACTGGCGACCCCAACATGGTGCTCGGATACAGCTTCGGTGCAAGCTCGCTCGCATTGTTCGCTAAAGCTGGTGGAGGTATTTTCACAAAGACAGCGGACATCAGCGCGGACTTGGTGGGCAAAGTAGAGTTAGCTATTCCTGAGGATGATCCTAGAAACCCCGCAGTCATAGCTGACAATGTGGGCGACAACGTAGGCGACGTTGCAGGGATGGGTGCCGACCTCTTCGATTCATATGTAGCAAGTATTGTTGCAGTAATGATTCTGGGAGTAGCTCTCGACACCATAACGCATAATGTCAGCTTATTCATACAAATCCCATTAGTCTTCGCAGGCTTAGGCATACTGTCTTCCATTGCAGGCGCATTGACGGTCAGAGTTGGCAAGCACGGTAACCCCGGAAATGCACTTAATATGGGTACGTATGTAACATGCGCAATCTTCGGTGTTCTAACCGCTTTGGCAACTAATTATCTTGGATACGACTGGCGCATTTGGGGAGCAGCAATTGTGGGTCTTCTTGCAGGTGTGACAATTGGCGTGACAACTGACTACTTTACATCAGAGGACAAGGCACCTGTTTTGAAGACTGCTGAAGCATCGAAGAGCGGCGCTGCAATAAACATAATAACTGGATTCTCATATGGCCTGCGCAGCGTTCTTCTGCCGCTAATTGGAATCGGAATTGCGGCCGCTGTATCGTACAAACTGTGCGACCCTTTGGGTGGCGCAACAAATGGAGCAGCATACGGTGTTTTCGGCATAGCAATGGCTTCTCTAGGCATGCTTTCGATCGTTGGATTAACAGTTTCAAATGACGCCTATGGTCCAATCGTGGATAATGCAAAAGGAGTAGCTGAACAATCAGGACTCAGCGAAGAAGTCATCGCCATCACAGATGAGCTTGACTCCGCAGGGAACACCGCAAAAGCCATAACCAAAGGTTTTGCAATAGGCGCGGCAGGACTTACAGTTATTGCATTGCTTGCTGCTTTCCAAGAGATAGCGCGAAGTGCGGGTGGACCCGTCACTTTTGATCTCATGAACCCAATGGTTTTGCTAGGTGCTCTCATAGGTGTAGCTATGCCTGCTGTGTTCTCTGCCATGGTCATGTTGGGCGTCGGTAGAAACGCTTCAAGGATGATCGAGGAAATCAGGCGGCAGTTCAGAGAGATACCGGGTCTCAAGGAAGGGAAACTGGGCGTCAAACCAGACTACAACCGATGTGTCGACATAGCAACCAAGGGAGCTTTGCGCGAGCTTATGCCAGCAAGTATTGTGGTAATCGTTGCAACTTTGACAATAGGCTTCGTCGGGGGAATAGCGGCTATCGGCGGCTACTTGGCTGGTGCCATATTCTCCAGTTTGCTGTTGGCGCTGTTGATGTCTAATGCTGGCGGTTTGTGGGACAATGCTAAGAAGTTGATTGAGTCTGGTGAGCACGGTGGTAAGGGTTCAGATGCGCACAAGGCGGCTGTGGTTGGCGATATGGTTGGCGATCCGTTCAAGGATACAGCTGGGCCTTCATTGAATACGATGATTACTGTGATGTCTCTGATTGCGTCGCTGTTTGCATTACTGATCGTGAACTACAACCTGCTACATCTGTTAGGGCTTCAATAGGTATAGTAGCCTAGCTCCAATACTTTCTTTATTTTCAGAAACAACTTGATTCTATTAAGGTTGGATTAGTGACTCTGTAAGACGTACGGTTTTTGGCGAGAGGGTTGAAAGCTCAAGAACTGAATAGATGGTTGTGGCGCCGGGAATGGGATTTGAACCCATGCGGACCTGAAAGGTCCACAGGCTCTCAAGGCCTGCGCAATAACCACTCTGCCATCCCGGCCTGTTACATTCCTGACCGTCTTTCTGAGTTTAAGACTTTCTGTATGGTTGACCTGCAACTGACTAGGGGAACAAGCAAAGACCACGCACACCATATTAAGAAATTTGGAGAATGGCTCAACGGTCGGCCTTTAACCCAGTCGATGATTCGGGAATATTTGCTGTTATATAAAGGAAGACCGTGCACGTACGCTAACCGACTGAAGAGCTTGAAAGTGTTTTTTAGGGACTTTCTTAGAGAACCTCAACTGGTTGAGAGTTTCAAATTCCCTAGATTTCCGTTCAAACCGAAGACCGTGCCAACGAAAGCAACACTACAACGGTTCTATAATTCCCTTTCAACTTCGAAAGATAGGGCACTGTTTCTATTCTATGCGTCAAGTGGTCTTCGACGACGTGAAGTCTTAGGCCTAGGTCTTAAGGACGTAGATTTTGAAACACGTATGATTAGACCTAAGCCGTATGAAGGCAGAACAAAGTCAGCGTGGGTATCATTTTTCAACTCCGAAACTGCTTATGCTCTGGACGAGTATCTCTCAAATCGCAAACGCAAGTCTACTAAATTATTTCCGATAGGACGAACTCACGAAAGACGATTGTGGGCTGACGCACGGTCAAAGACGGGGATTGAGATTACACCACAAGTGTTAAGGAATTGGTTCTGCAACGAAATGGGAAGGCTTGGAGTCCCCGATAGATACATTGATGCTTTTTGTGGTCGAGTCCCCAAATCCGTCTTGGCACGAAACTATAGCGACTACTCGCCTGAAAGACTGAAAGAAATCTATGACAAAGCAAATCTAGCAATACTGTCTCCTAAACTTAGTTATTGAATAGCGGATTTCTAAATTCTTTCCAAATCTCAACGGCACAAACTAAACTTATCAGGTAGTGCGTATCATTCGATGTGCGTGGCGTAAAGTTTTATCTTCTACCTACTTGTCAATGATTAGCGCGCGCTTACTTGCCGAATCTATCTGTCTCAACGTCTTTTATGAACTTCAGCAGTTCTCGGAAGTATATTTCCTGGTCATCATACATCGAATTATGGCTTCCATTCTCACAGATTACTACACGCGAGCGAGGGATAAACCCACCCATCTTCTGCAAGTCTTCTGGACACGCTAAATCAAAGTGACCGCCGATGACAAGAGTTGGAACTCTGATGTCTTTGAGGTCGTCCCACCTGTCCCAGTCTCCAGCAGTTCCTCCAACAGCAAAACTGTCAATGCCAAACATGGTTTTATAGACCTCCCAGTTGGAATGTCCTAACGAGCGCATAAAAGGCTCAGGCAATGGGTTCACGCGACAACCATACTTCATACCGTAATGATTTGTCAACACAGCCTGATATTCAGGCGCGTCATAGTCTCCCTTCGCCTCGTATTTCTGCAAGACTTCTATGTCTTCTGGTGGGAATCTTTGACGAAGCTTATTCCTGTATTCAATCCACGAGGACCAGCTGGCTGTCCAGTTCGAGATAATAAGAGCTTTGAGGTGCTGTTGATATTTCAGAGCGTATTCGATGCCAAGCATTCCGCCCCATGAATGTCCATACAGATAAAAATTTTCCAGTCCAAGAGCCGTCCTCACTTGTTCTACTTCCCCTCGGAAACGATTAACAATCCATAAGCTCTTGTCTTTAGGCTGGTCAGAGTAACCTGAACCTAGCTGGTCATAATAGTAAAACTCGATGCCTGCTTGAGGAAGAAAGTCTTCGAAACACTCGAAGTATTCGTGCGTCATGCCAGGTCCACCATGCAAAGTGAGCATCCTTGTAGCGCTATTGCCCAGTTTCTTGGTCCAAACGTTGTACTTGCCGTCGACCTGAACCAATTGGACTCCACCAGTCTTTATTCCACTCTGGGGATTCTGCAAAGACTCACCGCATTCTCATTACTTCAGTTGAGATATAAATCATGCTCAAATGACAACGCCCTATGGGAAAAAGCGTGAAACTCCTGTCATTCTAGCGCGCTCTCTCTGACTCATTGGTCCGTCGGAATTGACCTGTTTTTCTTAGCCATCTTGAATAGCATCAAATAGCCAGGGAGAATCGCGAACCCAAGGGTTCCCCAAATCCCCCAGATTAAGCTTTTGTTAGCCAACAATCCATAAATACTGAAGATCGTCAGTGAGGCTGTTGAACCTCCTATTCCAAAGAATAGTCCCATCAGAGCCAAGTATCTTCCCCGCATAGCTGCTGGAGCAAGATTAGCAACAAAAGCTGAGCTTGCAGGGAAGAAGATTATTTCTCCAATTGTCAGAACTGCCATGGCTACTAGGAATTGGGAAAAGTTCGTAGCCATCATGAAATAGATGAATCCCGCACCAAAGAGGGTCTGAGCGATTATGAATGCTTTTGTCGGACCCATTCGCACTGTTCCCAATCTAATTGGGATTTGGAGGGTCACGACCATCGCACCAGCTATTGAGGAGAGAAAGCCAAAGACGTAGGGCTCAAAGCCAAGGTACTCTGTGTAGACGGATAGCAAGCTGTACAGTTGTGAGTAAACGACAATTGTCAAGGCTCCCATGAAGCAAAACAGTATGAAAATTCTGTCCCTAAAGATCGGGGTAACATCGGAAGAAACCTTTTCCTTAGCGACCTCAAGAGGTTTAGATTCCCTGATCAGTAGACCAAGGCCAACTGCCGCTGCGGATACAAAGATGGCAGCATAGAAGTATAGCACAGAATAACCACTCATGCTTGCAATTAAACCCCCGATGGGCAATCCAACCATAAAACCAACGTTGCCTACCATGTAATTTAGGCCGTAGACCTGTTCCCTTTTTTCTGGCTGGACGAGATCCGCGATCATGGCACCGTAAGCTGGATCGAAAAGGGCCATTACAATTCCAAGTGTTGCATACAGCAGCAGGAATTCAAGATACGCGTGAACGTATGCAAAGCCGATGGTCAGCAAAATCTGTGGAATCAATGAGGACATCATCATTATTTTTCTGCCAAATCTGTCACACAAGCTTCCAGTGAACGGGAGTGCAAAGGTGGAAGCGAATCCTCCTGTCATAAGCATCAAACCCACGAGTGACGAGTCAAACCCCAAACCTCCGTTTTGAGTTTTTCCAGCCAAGAACATAGCAAGGTAGGGGAAAGCAATGTTTCTTCCTAGTGAGAACAGAAAGCCCAGAAACACTAGGATATATACTTGCGAGGATAGACCCGAAAATCCTGCTTTCGAAGACAAGCGCAAGAACCAGAGTTTTCGGTTTCGTTTGGAGGTCTCTCTTTGCTCATCTTTTTTCAAAAAAGACACCGTAGCGCGTTACAAGAAGCTAGTCATTATATCACTGCACATCGCTTCTGATCAGAAGTTATCTTATGGTTCAGCTATAACTTTTCCGCAAATCGAAAATTGGCTTGAAAGGACTGATAGAAGTGTCTTCTATTGATTCATACTCTGAGAGGTTCTGCTTTCACGTTTTTGGCGATTTTTCGCACGAACCGAACGAAGTCAGTAGATGAAAAACAATCTGGTAAGAAAGGGAAAGTGGACACAATGTCTTTCATTTCTGCGAATTGTCTGATACCGATGTTTGAGTTATCTTCCAAACGGCAATAAGGTTCAAAGCGATTATCCCCAAC
>CAYHAK010000048.1:0-11276 GCA_964354625.1 uncultured Candidatus Bathyarchaeia archaeon | reverse complement strand
ATTGATAAAGAACAACGGTCTAATCGGTGGGCATGACTACACACCTTATACCGAGTCTGTGATGAGGGCAGTGAACGAGTTTGCTGAAGAAGCCAAACTTGAGCTCCACACGGTCTTTCCTGATTGGTGGTTCATTGTTAGGCATGCGATTAAGAGTGAGCGAGCGCGCTAAAAACGTTTATTGCGCTAGTCAAGAACAACAATATAGGTCAAAAACGCGAAAATAGGGTTTTCACCCATGTTTTTTCCTGAATTACATAGGTCAAAAACAATATACCTCTATATCTCGCTACGGACTCACTGAACCCTTATAGAGGGGTATTGTTTTTCCCCTGAGTGGCCAGCACCGTAACTCTCCCACTACCCTTTTTCTACTGCCCTCTGCACACACACCACGGAATCGATCGATCAGAACGCACACTATCAATCATTTAGAACGCCTCAAGAACCAGCGCGCGCGCTTTTTCTTCACGGCGGACGACGGTGAGCAGTTGCTGATCCGCAACAAGGAAATTCGGGATGGTGCTATGCCTTCTGGTAACTCTGTAGGGCTCCTGAACTTGGTCAGACTCGCACGTCTGACTGGAAACATCGACTTCGAAGAGAAAGCGATGAGACTGACTAGAGCATTTTCGTCAGAAATCGCGACGACGCCTTCTTTGAATACGATGTTTCTGGTTGCATTAGACTTTCTAATAGGACCTTCTCTTGAAATTGTTGTAGCGGGTGACTTGGAGTCCAAAGAAACCAAGAATATGTTGAACGTTTTGAGGGAAGGGTTTGTTCCAAACAAGGTAGTTCTTCTCAAGCCAACAAACGATCTGGACATCGTCCAGTTGACCGAGTTTGCGAAGGGCATGAAAATGATTGACAAGAAAACAACCGCCTACGTCTGTAAGAACTTTGAATGCAGCTTACCTACAACCAACAAAGACAGACTACGAACACTACTCAAAGACGAATAGAGCCCTGAGTGCGCGCGCGTTATGATTTCTCTCATGGAATAGGGATGCCAAGGCGCGCGCTCTACGATAAAGCAAAGCTCGAAGCGTTGACTGGGGACAAGAACTCTTAATTCCCTCTTTACTCAGAGGAACGTATTGGAGGCCTCATTTTGGAGTCGCGCACAAAGAAGAGACATATCTTGCTGGTCTTTTTGCTCGTGCTTGGTGTGATTGTCCTCTTCTTGGGCGTCATGTTTCTCACCAATCCTATAGCCTATGGGACTTTCGATATTCCCTTCTCAGAGACGGCAACAAGGGAATTCAACCTAACAACCGGTAGGCATGTCCGAATTTGGTTGTCCGCCATGCCACCAGGTATGAGTGGGCGTAGTGCCCAGTCTTGGGTAATCAGGTTTTACGTCACCAATCCCAGCAATAATACCATAATGGAAGACACAGGAATTGCCGCGGGTTCCCTGGCATTTGTAGCCCATGAAGATGGCATCTATACTTTGCATTTCAGCAACACAGTTGGTGGCAACTTCAGCAAAACAGTGTCCATTTCCTATAGGATGACTCAATCCATCTACGGAGTCCCTATCCAGGACTTCTTGCTGATTGTTTTGGTGGCCGACATCGTCATCATTCTGATAGTAGCAGTCACGATTCTGATAGAGAGAAACAGAGACTCTCAGGTGGCTTCAGAATGCTGAGAGAAATCTATGACAAAGCTAACTTGACAGTGTTAGAGCAGTCATCCTTTGACTCAATCTCCATAAGTCATAAGAACTCCGGCGTAGTAGTAGTAATTGGTGTAGTAACGTGAAAGGGTTTCTGCTCCTCTTTGTTTTCCTATTTGCGTTTTCATCAACTGCATTGTTGCCAATCGCGTCATCAGCTGATCGTGGCTCGGAATATAGAGAGGTTGACGTAGGGTATCTGGCCACTCATATCGCGGATTCCTGTGGCGAAAAAGTCAGGACGACTGGCACTGTTTGTTTCCTCGCTAGCTGCTACATGTATGAGGACTTCTGGCTTAGCAGAGCGATTCCAGTTGTAGTCAGATCTGCAGGATTGCAGCAGCCACTTGAGAATTCTGGCATCGAGATTTGTGGCATTGTTGAACATTGCGAACTTGAGGGTGGATTCTTCTACCTCAATGCACAATCTTGGGTATACACTGAGAAGCATTTGCCCGAGTTCCCATCTCTTGTTGCTATTCCACTATTCATGTTTGCGTCTCTTCTGGCAGTCATAGTCTGCAGAAGGAAACGCACGCGCGCGCTTCAAATCATTATTCCAGATACACAGACCATATGAGCGCGCGCGCGTTACTCGCAGACTGTTTCTTGATTCTCTAGCATTGTTTACGCTATTTCTCCTGATTTCGTTCAGTAGTCTAAAGAGCAATTGGCACTCATCAAGGCCGAATTGTCTTTGTCGACGGCATACTCTTTTTCGACAACATCAGAATCGCAGTGGTTTCGTTGCTTCTTGCTCTCCTTGTTTCAGCATTAGCGCGCGCTCATCCGGCAGAGAGAAATTGGAGAATTTTGGGGTATTTTTGTCCATAGTGGCTTGTACAAATCACTACATCAAGTATCGTGATCCTGCCATCACCGTTTACGTCTGTTGGAGGCAGCGGCCAAATTGGGGGTGGAGTCTCTCCATAATGTGATGTTATTTTCACAAGATCAAAGATATCAACGTCAAAGCTCCCATCAACATCGCCTTGAATGGTCACGCGTAATTGGACAGGGAAATGAAGAATGTTATCAGTTGTGTCTGTTTCGCCCACGACCTTGGTGACATAGGCGCTTATGGTGTAGTCTCCCTTCGCAAAGCTGACCGTGCTCCAATTCAAAGTGATGATCTGAGAGGTTCCTTCTGACAAAGTGACGTCAGTTTGTGTAGCAATAGCTTGTGTGTTGGCATAGACAGTGACATTGAAGGTCTCCGTGAAGTTCCCTTGGTTCTCAACGTCTATCTGCATCATCACGGCTAATCCTTCTCCAACAAGCGTTCTTGAGATTCTAAAATTGGTTATCGCTACGTCATGAGGCAGGATTTGCACAATGCCATCCAAAGCCGTATGTGGTATGGGCTGAGAGTCAGTTAGCCACGTGTCGGCAAAGCTTAGACTTAGGGCTCCCAGTTGTCTGGCTTCAAATGTGATTCTCGCCAACACTCCATTTCCACTAACTCCTAAGGGTGCACCCAAAAGAGCGCATGCTACCCAAGCCAAACCATGGGTTGAATTGTAGTTGTCGGTAAAATTGATTGTGGCAAAATACGTAGATCCAGCTTCTTTCAGAAATGGCCCTTCAACGATGTTTGTTCCGTTCAGCCTTGACGATAAATAGTATAGCTTGAACTCCCACCCTGCTAGGTCAGTGACGCTCGAAACTGTAATATTGACAGAAAAACTGTCACCAATCGAAGCCACTGTAATGGAAGGGTCAACGGACAAAGTCGTCGTCGCTTTAACACATAAAGGGAAAAAGCTGATCCAAAGAAGAAAGAGTATCGCAACGCGAGCTTTTCTCTTCACATAATCACCTTATTTGTCCTGTGGCGAATAAAAAGGGGATTTTGCGACTGCCCAGCTTTCAGCTCCCTATGGTTTGGTTCTACCGTAGTTTCTGCAGATCAGCACCAAATCATAGATGTTGATTCTGTTATCACGGTTCACGTCTGCCCGCGAATCCCAGTTCGGGTCTCCTGGTACAGTCCCAAAGGCTCTAGCTACGATTCTTAGATCAAATATGTTTACTATGCCATCACTGTTTAGATCGCCTGGGATTGGCATGTATTCATAATGCAACAATGGGTCTGCAACATCATGGGCAACTGCTACTCCTTTGTTTGTCTTGAGCACGGTACCGTTGAGAAGCAGGTCGCATTCAAGAGGTTCATACCCTTGATACCAAAGTCCAGATTCCACTGCAACCCTGAATGTGATTGTTGCTAGTGGCCCAGTGCCATTGGCTGAGGGTGCTGAGGGATGGGATTCTGCGCACAGCCATATAAGACCTGCTGCTTCATCGACAATTTGCTTAGTGATGCTGGTCGGAGTGTGAAGGAAGGGTCCTACTGCTATTCCTGTTGCATCTAAAAGGCTTGTGTTGTATCTGAGCTGGAATTCAAAGCTACGGAGATTAACGATGTCGGCAATCGTTATGCTGAAAGCGAATTCTTTGCCTAAGGTCGTCGCATTGTACATCGGTGGATTCGCTGTAAGTTTTGGCTTGGTGGCATAACATCGATATTCACCGTCCTGAGTGTTGTGCTGTATTGGATTGGCTTCCGGATCACTGAGTTCCGTGTCAATGAGATCCAAGCTGGACGTGACATTACATGGAAAGATAGGGTCATACGTAGTCTTGAAGGTAAGCTTTGCTATTCTTGCACTGCCATTGAACGACGGAGAAGGATCAAGGGCCGCAAATGCAAGCCAATATCTTCCTAGATCCTCTCTTGTCTCATTCATGCCGATGAAAAAGTTGCCACTCCAAACTGGTGGTGCGATTACGTCAATGTCCATAAGACTGAGAAGTGTCGTGTTCCAGCACAGCTTGAATTCAACGCCGTAGAGTTCATCGACATTGACCACTTCAACGTCTACACTAAAAGTCGTGCCGTACGCCGGTGTCCAATACTCAACTAGCGAGGGGCTCAAATGGAGTGTAGTTTCTACGTAGAACGTATGCAGTACGTCGGCGAGGTAGTTGACCGCCAGGTTAAGGGATTCGCCGCATCTATTCTTGAATACCGGATTACTCCAGTTATAGTCATCGTCCATCCATACGCAAGTCAGACCTTCACCTGCATCGAACGTGGTATCATAAGCAAGATCTCTTGCGGCTTCGTACGCGGTAGTGAGACTAAGCGTTCCATCAAAAACAAGATAAGTGTTGAATTCGTCGTTATAGCTGTTTGTTCTTTCTTCCACGTAAGTTTCATAGTCAGAGTGGTGAGTTTCAGCTCCCCAGCTCGTTCCGTTACCCATTACATGCCCAAACACAGTCATGTCAGCAATATAGTGGCTCATTATTCCAGCCTGCTTTGCAGCGTTGGCAAGGTTACCTTTCCCAAGAGACTGGAAAGCGTTATTGTATTCGGCTTGCGCTCGGGCTGCAGATGCATCATCCTGCAAGCTTTTGTTTGACCAGAAATAGAAGTGATGCTTTGAGGTGTCTCCTATTCCATCAGGGGGGTTAGGTGTGTCTGGCAGTTCAGTGCCATAAAGAAAAGCCGCAAGATTGTCTATGATATACTGTTTTTCTTGTGGTGGCAACAAATCGAGTGCGTGCTGGGCGATCCAGTCATGTGTTCCATAGCTTGGATTTGCCGGATTGCTGGAGAAGCCGCCATTGTTCCAACCTTGCACTGGTCTTACAGTACCTAGTGTGCATGATGTGCCTAACAGAAGCGTAGCTACCATCACTGTAAAGACTATCTTCTTGAACAATTCCTCTCCCTAGCTTTACTGTTGTTCAATCATACTTAACACTTATGGAGATATCTTCTATGCCTCAATAGATGTCATATTGAAGATTCCCAAGAAAACCCTAGCGCGCGCCAATTCTTATTCAGGATTCAGTATTAGCAAATTTCTTAAGGCGTACCATTCGTTTGAACGACGTGATGTCGTTGCAGACAAGAGCATTGGCGCTGACTAAATATGTGATTGCGTTTGTTCTAGGTCTGCTTTTTTTGGTTCTCTGTGGATTTTTGACGTGTGTAGGCTTTCATTTTACATTGGCGTTGTTATGGCTTTCTTGATCGTAGTGATCACCGTTGATTTATGTAGAGATTCTGGATTGCATGCTTTGAGAGTGGTCCAAAGCACGATGGACAAGCAGGAAAGAAGAGCAGAGTGTTTCCTTGTTCTTCTCGTGACAGGCACATTTTGCATTGTATTGACAACGGTTTGTGGCGTAGTGTTTCCGCCGCATCTGAAGTACCTGGAGTTCGTTCACATTTTTGTTTGGGAGACGGCGTCACTCTTGTTTTTCTTGAGCAGTGGACCTTTTGTGTTGTTCTTTTTTGCGTTTGGATGTGCGATCTCTTTGTTGTCTCTCGGCTTCATTATTGCATTAGATAGAAGCCAACGTGATGATCACTTTGCTGCGAGAGTCATTAGAGATTTCGGCTGGACTCTGGCCACTATTGGAGCTTTCTTGGTGGTTTCGGCTGTGGTTTTCGATCTCTTCACTTTCGTCGATATTCCGAATTCTCCGTACCAAATGGGCATTTGGGTGTTTCCTTATCTGGTCCACGGACTTGTACTGGGCTCTGTTTCCACGTTGTGTTTGGCCACAAGTGTCGTTTTGGAGGGTTGGGCATTTGTCTTTGGTGACAGAGAGAGGTTCTGGAGGTTCGCAGGTGCGGGAACACTGCTGGTTTTGTGGCTGTTCTTGTCTTGGTTGTTCAGTTCTGATATTCTCTCTCTGATACTAGTACCCTTTGCTCTTGCATATTCCACAATTTTCCTGGCAACCGAAACTGTGTGGAATTCCATGGTCTCAAGCAACAAGTCCTCCGCATAATCGGGAGCGCGCGCGCTGACTTATGTCAAAAGAAAAATCGAAATACGATAACTTACCCAAACTGCAGAAGAAAATAGTCTTATGTCTTGCCAAAGAAGGCCCATTGATAATAGAAACAAACAAGAGCATTAAGGGTGAATACACTTCTACGCATAGGGCTTTTCATGAACTAGAAGCTGAAGAGATGATAACAAAGATTGACGCAATGTCATATCGAGGAAGAGCATTCCCTAAGTATTGGCTGAAGCGCGCGCTTTCAAGAACTCAGAGCTTGAGCCAATATTCCTAGAGGTTTGCTGGAAACTTCAGAGAGAGAGGCAACTTTGCTTCTCAGATCCGTCGAAGGCGTGAAGAGACAGGTCCAGAAGGCACAAGCACTTTTGCGCAGGCTTCAATGCATTTAACTGACCACTCTCTCGTGTCAGCTGGGTTTTAGCGCGCGCGCTGGCGAAAACTGGATTTGTGGCCGTTGAACGTTTGCCAGGGTAAGGCTATTGGGGAACTCGGATGGAAAAACGGTTAGGGATTGGGACTAAGCTGCGGCCGAACCATCTTCATTGATGTCCTTCACGTACTCGCTGATGGTTTGATTCCACTTGGACGTCGGTGTTTCCCACTCCTCGCTTTTTGGCTGCATGCTAGTTTGTCTGCGCACTTCCCTGACTGCCAGGAAGATGAATGGCGTCTGTGTCAGAAGCAAAAGAGCAACTGCCCAGAGTCCGTATGCTGGAATCATGTAGATTGGAACGGGAAGAAGCCAGCCGAACTCAAATGCTGCCGCCACAAACAGCACCGGCCATTTGAGGACAATCCAGGCTTCAGTGACTACATGAGACGCGGCTGAAAGAATAGCGTGTAGTATTCTGCCACAACGATCAAGAATATGATGGCGAACGGCAGTATCTTCGCCAGAATCAGCTTTCTTTGGCATGTTCAATCAATCTCTCTCATCTCTTGTTCACCCCTTTGAATGAGCGCGCGCGTAGTCGTAGTCAGCGTCGTAAGAGGCATCAACACACACAAGCGTAAAGTTTTATCTCAAACCCAACTGTTCTGTCTTGAACAATTCTTGTGTGGACTTGTTCAGTAGGTTCAGCGACGCTTGTTTAGATGCTTTCTCAGACGATATGTTACTGACGTATTCTAGAATCTCCTTCCTCAACTTCAGAGTTAGTGTCTTGTCTTCCTTTGAGAAACGCACAGAAACCAGCTCTCCTTTCCGAAGTTTTATGTTGCCCTTTCCCATTGTGCATCCAGTCACGAACTGAACGCCATCGACGAAACATGAATTGGGGGGAAAAGGATTCGTCGTGACGACGGCTCTAGTTTTGAAACCGTCTTTCCCTAGAAGTGAATTAGCCAGTAGACCTGCCTTCAAACCTAAAACAAGGAAAGGACCTAGATGACCATGAAATTCCACGACACCCTTGACGAGCTCATCAGGAACCTGAGTGCCAGAATTCTTAGATTTCATATTCTCTAAATGCCTTCACAGGATAGCTTCCCCTATCTTGCTAATATCATTTCGTGCGCGCGCGCTACACGTGATGTCTTATTGAGATGGTTGAAAAGGTGTGATAGAAAAAGGGAATTGCGTGATCTAGTGGGTTTTTGCTATTGATATGCGTATGCGGATGTAGTTCCAGTCCGTGTTCGTGTTGTCTCGGTAGATGGCCAGAATGTCCAGTCCCCAAACAGCAATGTACACCGAGATGCCACTCCACGCAATATCGCCCCGCTGGTCCGTTCTGATTAGCCACATGTCGGAGTCGCCAACACCGAAAGAATATGTGTAACCTGCCAGAGCATATCCTCCGTTGCTTGTCTGAACAACAGAGCGTATCCCATCGCTGCCTGTTCCTCCGAAGGCTCTGCTCCAGAGCATGTTTCCAAAGCCATCAGTTTTGACTAGCCACATGTCATAGCTACCCGCGCCAAAAGAACCCGTGAAGCCTCCAAGTGCATATCCTCCGTCAATCGTCTGTATCACGGAGCGGGCTTCTTCGTAGCCTGTTCCTCCATATGTTCTGCCCCATTGCATGTTTCCAGCGCCGTCAGTTTTGACTAGCCACATGTCAGTGAGACCAGCACCTAGGGAACCCGTGAAGCCTGCGAGTGCATATCCTCCGTCGTTTGTTTGAACAACAGACCATGCTCCATCGTTGCTTGTTCCTCCGTAGGTTCTGTTCCATTGTTTGTTGCCTGCTCCATCTGTTTTGACTAGCCACATGTCGTAGTAGCCAGCGCCGAAAGAGTACGTCCAGCCTGCTAGTGCGTATCCTCCGTCGTTTGCTTGAACCATAGACCATGCCACGTCATCAAGTGTTCCTCCGTACGTCTTGTTCCAGAGTAGGTTTCCAGCGCCGTCAGTTTTGACTAGCCACATGTCAGTGAGACCAGCACCTAGGGAATACGTGTAGCCTGCCAGTGCGTATCCTCCGTCGCTCGTTTGAGCGAGAGAGTAGGCCTCGTCATAGTCTGTTCCTCCGTACGTTTTGTTCCATTGTATGTTGCCCCCTCCATCAGTCTTGACTAACCACATGTCGTGGTAGCCAGCGCCAAATGAACCCGTGTAGCCTCCCAGCGCGTATCCTCCGTCGCTTGTCTGGATGAGATAATAAGCTCCGTCATACTCTGTTCCTCCGTACGTCTTATTCCAGAGATGATTGCCGGCTGAATCAGTTTTGACTAGCCACATGTCTTGGCCGCCGGCACCGTAGGAACTGGTGTAGCCTGCCAGTGCATATCCGCCGTCGCTCGTTTGAACCACGGAGTTGGCCACATCTGTGTTTGTTCCTCCGTAGGTTCTATTGATGCCTGGGGCTCCCGTGCTTAGTCTCTGGATGGGGCTGGTCGGTGTCTTTTTGCCTGCTATGTCCACTGTTATGCTTTCGTTGTTCCAGTCATAGATGTTCAAGTCATGCGTCACGATGAAGACTTGTCCTTGCTTGTCGGTGATGTTGAGCCACCCGCTGTCATACTCGACAGACGCCTTCACTATCGGGGTCCCGGTCTTGCCGTACCTGGAAGTAAGCCCCACTATGTCGAAGATGTTTATCACACCGTCGTCGTTGACGTCATACCACGGGTCGTATGTGCCGTCGCTCGGAGCACTTCTCGTTGGAACTATCGTAAGCATCACAGTTGTTAGACAGAAAGTGAGCAAGACAGCGGTAACCAAATCCTTCTTAGTAACCATGTTATCACCTCCTCCTCTCTCCAAAAAGCACTACCAAGGTATACTCGGGACTCGTTAAATGGCTTCTGAAACAAAGTTCTAGGAAAGCACGCGCTAACGGTAGTTACTGCAGAACAATCGTTCCGGGCTTGTTCATCTGTCGGATATTCAGGTAAACCGCAGCGCGCGCGCAATAACTACTGTTTTTGACGCGTTTTGCCACTGTTTTTCACGGTACGTATGTTCTTGAAGACCCCTAAAAGACATCTAAAAGCACTGTTATGGGTGCGCTTCTGAAAAAAGAAGAGAGGTTGGGGTTGCTATTCTTGATTCAATGGACTGCCACCCGTTCTGATGTCAGTCAGTAGCATAGATTCCTAGTGAAATCATCGCTGTTTGATAGGTCGTTACGGATATCGTGATTGTTGCCCCAATCACTTCATAGCTTTGTAGCAGGAAGTGCGACCCTGCAGCAAGGGTATTGTCGGCATAGATATTAGGCGTGCCGACACCTCCGACCGTGAACCATACATAGACTACAAGGTTGCCCCCATAAGACTCCTGCAGCAGCAAAGTCACCTTGCTGTATCCCTCCACATCAGCTTCGAATTCGTAGGTGCCAAGTTCTATCACGAGATTGTAGGCTAGGCTCGCATCTAGAGTCCGTTTGGTGGGCCAGTTGGTTACCGTCACATTCTTTGTCGGGTTTCCAGTTGCTGCATATCTGCTTGTCATGCCAACTACATCGAATATGTCAATCTTGCCATCATCGTTTAGGTCTACCCATGGGTCATATTCCGCGCTCCGTGATGTGGCTACCATGAATACTGTTGCGGTCAAGCAGAAGGTGAGTAGGGCTGTGATGATTATGTCTTTTTTCATTGAGAATCACCACCTTTCTGTTTTGTGTGTAGGTGATAGATTGCAGTCTGGGTGATAAGAGACTTCTGAAAGAAAGTTCTATGCCAGCTACATGTGTGCGCGCGCGTTGAGTGTGTGAGAGTGTGAGTGAGTGAGAGTAAGTTTGGGTTTGGGTTTGTGGTAAAGTTTCATCTTTCTCTCTCTCGAATTAGCTGACTCTATCTCTCTCTCTCGCGTAAGAGAGTTGGAGAGAGCGCGCGCGCTTTAGCCTTGCGGAGCACCTAGTCAGTCCGCTATTCCAATACCGATTCCACGTTTAAATTAAGGACTATTTCCGCAATGTCGCTGGCGTACTCAGCTGTTCTCCTTATGCTTTCTATGAGCAACCTCAGACTGGCGTTTTCTCCTATTCCGTCTTCTTCAGAGCAGGCGATGGCTTTTGTCTCCAGCTTCGCAACGTCTTTTGCTTTCTCTATTACTGCTTCTGCTTGATTGAAATCACGCTTGAAAAGCGAGTCTATCGCGTCGTCAAACATGGAAATGGCTACGTTACTCATGTCTTCGATCTTTTTGAGAACTTCTTCATGGATGCGCTTCTTTAGAAACAATACATTCTTTGCAATACTCACTGAATGGTCAGCTGTTCTCTCCACAGACTTCGTTATGAGTCTGTAGCCGAGACAATCCCTCGCGTTTGAAAGCCCGATTTCCTTGATGATTCGTGGATTACTGATTGCCAGC
>CAYHAK010000047.1:0-11849 GCA_964354625.1 uncultured Candidatus Bathyarchaeia archaeon | reverse complement strand
TTGTTTCGGCTATGTGAGCAAGTTTTTCGGAAACTGGGCGAATCTGTAGAGTGTTCTGTTGGCTCTCCGTCAGTTTAACTCCCATTCGCTCGGCCCAGAAGACATGGATCAGATTGTTTTGGACAACCGAACAAAGCGAGACCAGGTCATTGGGAAGACCTGCCAATAGTGAAGCGTATTGTCCTGGATCTGTCATCATGCCGGGTTTGGAGTAGAATGCAAGAGGATCCATAGAGGCGAAATGGCTTCTATTCATTTAAGCCTAGTGCACTAAGCGATGTCGATTGTTCCTGACTTCAAACCTGATAGTTGAAACGCTGGCAATCTCTCTATACATTGGGCAGTGTTCCAAAACTGACAAAGAGCTGCTTGGTTGTATCTGATCTAGTTTCATTACGAAGATGCATTCCTTTTTTTCGTCAGCTTCTATTTCTGTTCGATTTCCGTCCTGTCTGGCAGTATCACTCTAGTGCTCTCTGAATCCGTCTCCGCTGCGCTGCCTAAAATGTAGTTGCAGTATGGACAAACATTCACTAGTTGCGCCCGTCCCTTGCTGAAATCAAGCATATTCAAAGGTCTTCCAAAGACCTTCCTGCATTTAGGGCAGGTGATCACCATCGAGTTATCCGCGCGTGCATTCGTGACCGGAGCCTGACTTGCAATGGGCTTGGCTTCAACTTTTTTCACCATAGGCACGGTTTTCTTGTTCGTCTTCAGAAAGCTATGAGCCAAGGCTAGTCCGCCCAGGACCGGTGGAACTGCCAAACATGCATAAAGCAATCTTTCGGTATCCCAATAAGGTGAAGCCCAAAGGACACTGAACTGCAAACCAAAATCGTAGAGTTGACCGTGCACGATCCCATTGAGTTTGAGTAGCGAAAAAGCTGAAAGAGCCGAGCTGACGACCGAAACAACCATGGCTATACGCATAAACTTTGTATTCCCTTGAGGCGTTTCGGTATTCATACATCAGACCCAACTAGCAGATAGATGTATGGGGGGAACAAAAGGATTATTAAGGCTAAATCAAAATGCAAAAACAGCATTCAGAATAGACTACTCAGCGCGCGCTAAATAGAGATAATTGTTGCCCCACCGTGGTCCTCTGAGCAATATGTTTCAGCGGTAATCAAATATGCTCCTCTGACGGAGAATGGCCAAGGAGCAACAGCCACACAATCACAGAAAAGAAAGAGCAAACAGGCTCACTAGCTCGCGCTTATTAAGGACACGCGCGCGCTATATATCCGGGTTTGTGCACTTTGCAGTAGACGTGCCGTCAATAACGCGCGCCGACCTGAATGTAGCTCTATGATGCATAAACCTTAAATCATATTATATCGTAAGTCATGATGTACACTATAGGAGGAACAGAGTTGAACGAAAGAATCCCAACAGGCATAGATGGCTTGGACAAACTGGTTGAAGGAGGTTTTCCGCGAGGCAGCTTAATCGTTTTGGCCGGCTCTCCGGGCTCAGGTAAGACTATTGCCTCTGCGCAGTACATATATCATGGCGCAACGAAATTCGGCGAGAGTGGCGTTTACATTTCTTTTGGAGAGCGAAAGGAAGTTTTCTTCGAAAACATGGAGAGACTTGGTCTGGATTTTAGAGAGCTGGAAAAGAGTGGGAAATTTAAGTTCTTGGATCTAATGACGACGACGAGCGCAGCCGTTTCAGATACGCTTGAGATAGCACTGGACGAGGTGCGCCGCATGAAAGCTCAAAGACTTGTCCTGGATTCTTTTACCGCATTAGCTTCAGCGTTCAATGACAAAATAAGCGCAAGGATTATTCTGCACTTGCTCGAGAAATTGATGCGTGACGTTGGCTGTACAACATTGTTGCTCGTGGAAATCCCTATGGGACAGGTTGGACTGGGACTTGGGTTTGAAGAATTCGTCTCAGACGGTATAATCCTGTTTGAAACAGTTGAAGTGCGGTCCGGTATTCAGAAGCGTTCAATCATACGCAAGATGCGAGGAACGAATCACAACCAGAACTACTGCAAAATACTCATTTCGGATCAAGGACTTTCATTAACGCCTTATTTGGCCTAACAAATGGAGTGAATCAGAATTGAGTGAAAGAAACAAGCCAGAGGAAGCATTTGCCGAGCCAGTGTACATTACTCTGAATGATGAAGCAGATTTTGAGAGAGCACTTTCACAGGCAATAAACGAGGGACTGGCGAGTATCAGCACCATAGTTGCACCGGTACTTCGGGCGCACTTGGATGATGCTGTCACGTACGAGATTGGCTGTATGAAATCCAGATCAACGGTCAAAGACGTAAAAGCTCTTGAGAAAGGGTTGGAGAAAACGTTCGGGTTCGGCGCAAAAGTTTTCGAGAGGAAAATCTTGGAGGCTCTATACGCGAAGCTCTCGCTGGACTTGGAAACTCGACAGAACCTTTCCTTTTCGGAAGCGGTGAAAAAAGCAAAGGAGGTCTTCGAGTCAAGAAAGTGCAAGAACAAGAAAACAGAAAGCAGCAAACCCAGATTGCGTGCCAAATCCAGTGGCGCCAGAAAGAGCTAGGCCTTTTTCTGTCTGCTGGAAGGTGATCTCTCTTTGGCAGGGCAGTCCGTTAGCAAGGGGTCAGATGCGGTCGCAACGAGCAACGAGTTTCCCTTAAAATTCGGATCCATTCTGGAGAACGGATTTCCAAAAGGCTCCACGATATCTCTGTTTGGACCCGTAGGCGCCGGGAAAACAGTCTTCTGCGAGAACCTGGCGAAAGGTTTTCTTAATAGTGGAGCAGAATGTGTCTACATTTCAACAGAAAGGGCTCCTGCCGACATAAGAAATGATTTTCGGATTCTGAAAGCTGATGTGGACAAACTAGAAACTCGAAGGAAACTCGCGTTCGTCGATGGATACAGCTGGCTTGCAGGAGGCTCTGCCGAAATGTTCCGCGTGGAGAACCTGGCAAACCTGTCGGAACTAATCACCACAATAGAAAGAGCCCACACATTTCTTGGGCAGGAAGGGTTGTTGGTTCTTGATTCTGTTTCGCCTCTCTGTCTGCACAATCCTGAAGAGGATGTCATGAAACTCCTGCAATTACTCGTTGCCAGAACCAAAGGCTGGGGAGCAATTGGAATATTCGCAGTTCAGGCAGGAGTCCATAGCGAAGAGTTCTACAATGCTCTAGCATACCTGGTTGACGGAATGTTCGACCTGAGACAAGATGAAGAAGGCAATGAAATCAAGAGATACTTCAGGATAAGGAACCTCCGTTTCAGTGCACATGAGGTTGGATGGATGCCATTCATCATTGAGGCCGGCAGAGGGTTCAAGCTGGAAAAGGAGCCGGAGATTCCCAAATGAACCGTGGCGAACTCGCGCGCGCGACCACGCATACTGAGCCTTACAGAATTCCGGCCTTTTGTCTGTCGGTGCCAAAGATTTAAATCTTCTCTGCGTCAAAGAAATCATTATCCCATACTCAAATCGCGAATCGCAGCACTCAAGAGAATGAGTATGGAGCCCGTGCCGGGGTCTCCTAGCCAGGTATGGAGCAAGCCTGGAGACATTGTGAAATGCCTAACAGCTTGTGGCCCCTCGGGGCCGCGCGGGTTCAAATCCCACCCCCGGCGCCTTTTCACCAGCAAATCTGATATAGCGCGCACGCTAATCGTTAGACTTAAGAGGGAATACCTGCCAAAGTGACTGACTGAAGGTAGACTACCATGGATCTTGTTGCATTACTGATTCAAGTCGTCGTGGGGACCATAATTGTCGCGCCTATACTTTGGCTGGCTGGAAGAGCACTCGTAGGAAAAGAAAAAGCAAAGCTTACTGATGCGATATGGATAGTGGTTCTCGGAACGGTGATAGGTGCAGTCGTCGGAGCCTTCGGCAGTGGCTTGATCGCAGCTGTGATAATGTTAGTAGTCTGGCTTGCACTGATCAAACACTTCTTTGACTGCGGATGGATAATGGCATTGGCAATAGCCATAATTGCAGTGATACTCTTCGTAGTAATAATTGCAGTGCTCGCGTTGATTGGCATTGGATTATTAGCATTCATCTAGACTCGAATTCAAGAAATCAGCCCCTTTTTTTCCTATTTGAGGATGCACGCACGCCTATCTTCACCCACCTGCCAAGACATTTCATGCAGGGGTATTCTAGCAGTCTGAACGGCTGTTTTAAACCATAGCATTAAGAATAACTGCATGCATAGTCAGCGTTACATCAACCCATTTATCTGCACAAACGCTCTTTTCATATGGAGGCATCGCATATAAGAGAGGACCAGTCGGGCAAGCAAATCTCAGGCACAACCTGGGGCGTCTACCTCTACATCCTGACATCCAAGGATCCCGTAGGCGTTAGAGACGTTTGGAGAGCCCTGGAATTCTCCAGCCCAAGCCTAGCGCAGTACCACATCAACAAGCTCATAGCCCTCAACTTACTACACCAAACCACCGATGGAAAGTACCTGGTGAAGGAGAAGGAGCAAATCGAAGCCTTGAAAGGCTTCGTCCTGCTGAGAGGTAAGCTCATTCCACGGCTTGTTTTCTACGGAGCCCTCGTCACAGGCGTCCTCGCAGCCTACCTATTCTTTCGACCCTTCAGATGGGACTTCAGAGACTACGTAATCCTGACAATCTCGACATTCAGCATGTTCGCCTTCTTCTTCGAAGCCTACAGCCAGTATCGGAGCCTAAAGAAGACTGTTCAAAAGATTTGAACGAGCGTTCTAAAACGTAGCATTAAGAGCCATGCTGGCGCATTACTCTGGTGTGACTGCAATGAAAATACTAAGCTCAAACCTAAACGCGATTGTCAACAAACGAAAAATCATCGCTGCCAGCCTGATTGCTTTCATCAGCGGAATTCTGCTATGCGGAGCCCTGCTAAACCTCAGCCAGATAGCGCCATACTTCAGCGTTTCTGGGGAGCCTCTTCTGAAGTTTTCCTCCTACAGAGAGCTCGTTGACTTCGTGGGCTCGAGCTCCAGCCAGCCCTACTACTTCATCAACGAGGGTGACGTTCTTAATGCACTGGCACAAGCCAAAGGCGCAGAATCCAGCCGTGACTACTCGACCACAAACGTTCAAGTGGTTGGGGTAGACGAGGCAGACATAGTAAAGTCCTATGAAGGATACCTTTACGTTGTTTCGAATCAAAGTGTCTTCATCATGAAAGCCTTTCCACCTGAAGAAGCAGAAATCCTGTCAGAAATAAGACTCAACGGAACGTTGCACGGGATATTCATAAACGGGAATAGACTGGTTGTCTTTGGCTCCAATGCTTACGAAGTAAGGATATTAGTGAGCATGATCGAGCCAAACAAGGTCGAGCCCTCCTACATGTCCTACGCAACGCCAACCACTTTCATCAAGGTGTACGATATCACGAACAAAGCTTCGCCGGTTTCAGCAAGAAACGTCACGTTAGATGGCTACTATTTCAGTTCGAGGATGATAGGCAACTTTGTATATACGATAGTAAACGAGCCAGTTTTACTCAACGGAACCAATGTGAAGCTGCCAGCAATATTCGCTGAAGGCGAAACGGTGGCGGTGTCCGCTACTGACATCTACTATTCCAGCGTGACAGACTATGGGTTTACTTTCACCACGATCTTCGCCGTGAACGCGGTCGACGACGCGGAAGAGCCAACGCATGAAACGATACTGCTGGGCACTACGCGGACTATTTATGTTTCACTCAACAGCATTTACGTAGCCTTCTCTGGAGAAGTGGACTCTATTACTGGTGCCGAGAAGACGCTGATCTACAGGATTCAAGTCGACGGTGGCAACATTGAGAACAAAGCGAGTGGTGGGGTTCCAGGTGGTGTGTTGAACCAGTTCTCCATGGACGAGTACAACGGCCACTTCAGGATAGCTACAACGATAGATTCTTGGGGTGGTGAAGGCGCGCGGAACAATGTCTATGTCCTTAACATGAGCCTTAGCGCTGTGGGCAAACTGGAAAACCTTGCGTTGAAGGAGAGGATCTATTCAGCCAGGTTCATGGGCGACAGATGCTACCTCGTGACGTTCCAGCAGGTGGACCCCTTCTTCGTCATAGACTTGAGCTCTCCCATGGAGCCTGAAGTCTTAGGCTACTTGAAGATTCCTGGGTTCTCGAGTTATCTCCATCCCTACGACGAAAGCCACATAATTGGTATTGGCAAAGAAGGAAACAACGTTAAGATGTCGCTGTTCGACGTTACTAACGTGAGTACACCGGCGGAAACAGCCCATTTCGCAGTGCAAGGGGAATGGTCAGACTCGACAGTCTTGTGGGACCATAAAGCCTTTCTCTTCAACAAGACAAGACAGCTGTTAGCCATTCCAGTCATGGTAAACGTAGCAGAGGTTGTCGACGACTACCGTTACACGTGGAGTTACTGGCAGGGCGCATACGTCTTCGACATATCTTTGGAGCATGGTTTCGTCTTGAGAGGCAACATGACCCATCAAGAGAGCACCACGAGTTACTTCCAATACAGCCACGAAGTGCAGCGGATACTGTACATCGACAATGTGCTTTACACGATGTCTGACAGAAAGATAATGATGAACAGACTCGAGACCCTCGAGCAAATCGGGGAAATCGAACTCCCTTAACCCCTCTTTCTTTTTCTTGTTTAGCGGATAGCGCGCGCTATCTCTTAACGTGTGCATGGTGTTCTTAGGTTAGTTGTTCGTATACTGGGTGCCCCTTGAACAGTAGCGTTGTTTCCGATTTCTAGCGCGCGCCTATTGAAGTCATTAGGGAGAGATCGATTATCAGTGGTGACAACGAATGCAAGTATCGGATAATTCTGTAAGCAGGCTCTAAGCACGGGCTTCTATTTCAGCAACATCGACATTCTTGTTTAGCTTACACCTTGAGCAAAGCGAAGAAACAGCGTGTTCCAAGAATGCTAGAGAGCGAACCACGTCTGTAATGCTTAGAAGCCCGGCTAGGGAATCATTCGCGCGCGCGCTCGATTCTCCCACATTTTGGACATACGTAAATCCGCAATGGAAGCGTGTCTTCACCGAGTTCAGCCCACTTTCCGCGTATGAAATTCCATCCTCCGCTTGTGCCACCTGTTCTGAAAGAGGCTTCCTGCAGATTGCAGTTCTACGTTGCATGAGACACATTTCTTGATTTCACTCATGGCTTGACACCTTGGCCTTTCCATAAAGGAAGAGGACGAGTTCGCATTTCTTGCACCTCAATGCTTGAAGCTTCGGCATCTTCCAGTGCCATGGAGATAGTAATGTCCCTGTATGCGTGTGCGTATACCAGTCTATACCTCTAGGTGCGTCTAGCAAGCCTTCTTCAAGCGCTCCTCCACACTTTGGACATTTCTTGACAGAAGATAGCCCAGCAAATTCCCCTTCATCAATCATGACTCAACCCTCGGCGCGCACCACACTTTATGATATGCAATCTCAGAATCCAAGAGACAATGTCTCCTTCCTGAATCATGCTTACGCTCTCACTCTATAAGGGATTTGCTGCTGTAGGGCATTGGAGGCGCGCGTACTACCTGCGCTTAACGCGCGCTAAACTATCTCCATTATCAGTTTGCTTTCAAGGTTCATTACGTAGGAGAAGAATTCGCCCATGACTCTTTGAATCTTGGGGTCATTAGCTTTTTGCCACATGCTGTTGAAGGCATTCAAGTCTGCATAAATCACTTCCTTCACGAACGTAGGTTTGCCAGCTATTGTTTGATAAACGTCATAGGACTTGACTTCTGGCAGTTTTTCGAAGAAGGGTTTTGATGTTTCAGCACACCATTTGACAAAGCTGCCCATTTTCTCGGCTGGCACATCGAAACTGAACACGTGCTTTACTACCATTTCGATTCCCCACTACTGTTGGTGAAGGAATTCACATATAAGCCTAAGCACAAACCCACAATCCTATGAGCGCGCGCTAATCGCGAAGCGTCAACAAGGCAACAAGGTCAAGCGCGCGCTACGCGTGCAGAGTTGCTGTCTCTATTCTCTAGAAATCCTTATCCTCGATGAGTATTTCGTCTTCAGAAAGCTTAATGCTAGCTGATTCCATTCAAATTTCGCGCGGAACCTGAAGGTGGTGAGAAACCATGATAGAAGAGAATGAGGACTGGGATGAAGAGGCAGACTGCAATGACGAAGAAAAGCACGATGAGGAAGCAGAATAGAGCCAGTGCCCGCCGTGCTGATAGACCCTTCAATTTTCTAACATGCTTCAACCATATCTTGAAGCCCTTTGTCGCTGCAATCTGGGCCTTCTGTATCTGTTCGCTCTAGGAGGACCGTTTGATTCTCAAGAGGTTCATAATCTCACCGAGAGCGAGGGCTATCAAGAACATGAAGAAGCTTCCCATCAGCACCTCAGTCGAGAAGTACACGTTCCACCCCCATGATCCCACGATGAGATTGGGCTGGACGGCGAACGGGTTGTGAATCAGCATGGCGAAATTCACCATGATCACTATATAGAGGGCACCTACTGCGCCGTGCGCGTACGGACCTCTAGAGGCCAGCAGCATTAGCCCGAGGGTCACTTGAATGACAGCGACGATGGCCACATACAACAGTACTCGATGTCCGAATCCGTGCAGATCGAATCTCATCTTCAACCGCTCTTTCTCCTATCTCAATGTTTTATTGTTTGGCAAATACAGTTCTTTGTCGCGTGTGCTGCGTCGCGTTCTGCGCTACTTCGAGACTTCTAATCGCATGTCAAGAGCGTGTGATCAGCTTATTCTTTCATCTTGCTTATGTCTTCTTTTATCGCCGCAACCGATTTTTCGAGGGCCTCTCTTGCTTCGAAGTCAAGTTTCAGCTCCAGTATTTTCTGGACGCCGTCCTTTCCCAAGACGCATGGAATGCCCACGGTTACGTCTGAGAATCCGTATTCTCCTTGCAGGAAGGTGGACACGCTCATCACTCTGTTCCGGCCTCGAAGCACGGCGTCAGCCATGATCGCAATTACCGCCGCAGGCGCGTAGACCGTGCTCCCTTTGAGTTTGATCACGTCCCCGCCTGAGCTCTGTGTCAGACTGACGATCTTTTCTATTTGCGCCTTCTCAAGAAGGCTCGCTATCGGTATTCCGCTGACCGAGGCGTAGTTCACGAGAGGCGCCATGCTGTCTCCATGCTCACCAATCACCAAGGCCCGGACGTCCTCACGCGAAACCCCCAGCTCCGTCGCAATATACGACCTGAACCGCAACGTGTCCAAGATGTTCCCCATCCCAAAAACGCGGTTTCGTCTAAACCCCGATTCCTTGTAGGCCACGTAAGTCATCACGTCAACGGGATTTGTCACCATCATTAGCCTGCATTCAGGCGCGTAGTGCACAACCTCCTTCACGACGTTTTTGACGATTTTGGCGTTCTTGGCTGCAAGGTCGGACCTGCTCATCCCAGGCTGTCTAGCTTGCCCGGCGGTTACTATCACCAGTTCTGAGCCTTCCATTTCGCCGTAGTCGCTCGTGCCTTTGATCTTGCCGTCGAACTCGATTGCAGGCGCCGCCTGCATCATGTCAAGCGCCTCGCCCCGAGCCACGTTCTCTGCAATGTCAATGAGGACAACGTCGCTGATTCGGCGGCTTAGAATGCTGAATGCCGCTGAACTGCCAATCCTTCCGGCACCGACTATTGAGATCATGAAATCAGAATACGGGCAAGCCTCACATAAACATAACTACCACGCGCTTGAAGCAACTATGCTCCATCTAACGCTGTTTCGATCGTAGTTTCAGCCACAAGGCGCGTGTTTTAGGCTTGATGCTCAATATTGATTTCCAATTCGCAAGTCTGAAATCAGTCTAGGCTAGAAGAGACTTGAAGGAAGACGAAAGCACATGAGCAAGACCTGCAGTCTGGAACCTCTGAAGAAATTCGGGCGAGCCATCGAAAGCCTGGACCCGAACAAGCAGGTTGCAGCCGCCAAATGGCTTGAAGGCGTCATAGTTGCGCAGGCTTTGACCACTGAGGAAAGAGAAAACCTCGTTGAAGCTGCAAACGAGTACGTTGAAGCGCTTGAAGAAGAAGAATATGTAGACTCGGTTAACGCTTTGGTCGAGTATCTCGGGCGCGTAGGAAAAAGTGCAAGACGCGCGCGGAAAAAGGGCAATAAGGTAACGTTGAGCCCTAAGCAATTAGAACAGGCATGTCCAGCTTGATGCAGACCAGTGTGCGCCTCTGCAGCTTCCGCTTGGACGTGGCGTGCGTGGTGGTCAGTCTGTTCTGGCTATTCGGTTGCGCTGAAACAACGTATTCTGGGTTCTGATTCTCGTTTCATAATGCTTTTGTGCTCTTTGCGCTTATGTTTTGCCTGGGTTCAGATTATGAACAATGGTGGATCGTCTCAACGTTCTTGGTTGATGCGTATAGTCGTTATTGCGTGGCTTGTGAGTTCAGCAATTGTGGTTTACTTGCTAAACAAGCTTGACGGCGTTGTCCACGGTGATCTCTACAACTACGGATTAGTGTTTAGTACAGGTTGGGCCGTGCCCTTCTGGTCCTTTGAACGTTTCATCTATGTTTGCCTGGCAGTTCCAGCCACTTTAGGTGGGGCAGTCTTGGTTCTGGATTTCTGGAGAAGTGCCAAAGGCGAGACACCCATTGTGAAGCATGTCAACAATAAGCCGGTCGCTAGTGAAGTTAGAGCTCCGGTTCAGGCTCAGAATGCGAAAGAAAACAATATGGTCGTAAACTGTCCGAAATGCCACAAGGTTTTCGGAAAACCCCTGAACATGCTTGACTTCAGCAGCGGCAAAACCAGACTAGTCAGCGTATGCCCGTACTGCAACCATGTTCTAGGGGACTCGGAGAGCGAGAGCTCAGTGGAGGTCAGGGTCGCTGAATCGGAAGAGCAAGCTGTCTCGAAGGATGAATATCAAAGCCGATAAGAACACCCCGCAAGCGCGCGCTTATCTCAGAAACACACTGCTCGATATTTCGTTCGACAAGGGTGTCCTTCTGCGATATCTACCCGCCGCTCACCTGGATGGGCGACCACGGACCAAATGGTGCTGTCCTTGCGCCCGGAAGAATCCACTTTGTGTGAGCAAACTCCACCTTCGTGATCGGACATCGCTTTCTTCACCATTTCAATGTCCACCATCTTCGCCTCGCTGAGCAACTCACGGAGCCTATTGTATCGGGCCTGAGAATCCGCAAAGTACTCGTTGTAGCGATCTTTTCCCGCAAATGCTGGGCAGACTGCGTGATTGGTCGATATCAAAAGTCCATCCTCTGGATAACGAAGCTCTACCCCTTCCACACTAGCTTCCAACACCACAGCCTTGCCGGAACTGTCTGCTATAAGCCTGGTCCCACTTCCTGTGCGAGGCAGACTTTTAATAAACTTAACTGCCTCGTTAACTGTTGCGCGCGCTAGCGCACTATGAAAACGGTTTTCATTCGGGGCTATTCAGGTCTTCTATCTTTGGATCGGCAAAACTATCGATTATCCACTTTTTGATGGCATCTCTTGTACGTCGAAAGGCCGCGATCTTTTCGTCATCACTTCCGTCCACTCGGAAGGATCATTGAATCCATGGTGGAGATAGTGTTTTGCTCCAGGTATTAACGTGTTGATTATCTCTGGTCTACCCATGACTATCGGTGAGGAACACAATGAACACGTTAACTTGGCGCTGCTCCGGCACACGGATACGGCGAGGTCAATTTCCTTGTTTCGAAACTCTTTAATGCTCTTGGAAACTTGCTTGGAAATATCTATCCCAATCTCGGCCATAATCTTAATGGCAAAAGGATTGACTTGCGTCGGGTTTGAGCCTGCGCTGAAGACTTCATACTGTTCACCGCGCGCGCTGCGATCTAGCTGAATTGTGTTCACACAAGAAAAGGACTTTCATCTTATTCATT
>CAYHAK010000046.1:0-13215 GCA_964354625.1 uncultured Candidatus Bathyarchaeia archaeon | reverse complement strand
TAGTGGTGCGGGGGATGGGGTTTGAACCCATGCAGCCCTTCGGCATCAGGTCCTAAGCCTGACTCTTTTGACCAAGCTCAGACACCCCCGCACAGCAACGGCTCACGTGTTGAGAGTGGCTTTTCGTTTATATTTGTTTGGCCATAGACCGACGGGAAACGCTTAAAGCATAAAAACGTGGCTGTTACTGTTGTCTAGCCGGATATGTGCCTCGGTAGCCTAGCCCGGTGGGGCTCCGCCTTGGTAAGGCGGGGGTCGCGGGTCCGAATCCCGCCCGAGGCTCCAGTTTTGCCACAATTATTAATGGTTTCATGCTTGATTTTTCTGGGAAAGTGGGGTTAAAATGTTTTATATATGCATTGTTGACAATGGAGTTAGCGAGGAAATCCTCAGTGGCTTTAGACGACCCCTTAGTCTACGCGCTTATTGCGTTAGTTGTGGTTCTCGCCGGCGTGCTCGTGTTTTTCGTTCTGAGGGGTCGTGTAAAGAAGGGGCAGAAGCCTGAGGAGACGGAGGAGGAGAGGCCACACGCAAACCTCGCAGGCCTACCGTTCAAAGTCATCAAAAGCGTTCCACGAGAAGACGCCTCGCAGGCCAAGAACGAGCTGCGCATGCTCGACCTTGAGAGGGAAATCTTGAGCGATGCGATTCGTCGGCTTTATGAGGCTCAGGCTGAGGGCAAGATCACCGAGGAGGAGCGCGAGAGGCTTGCACAGACCTACAAGGCCCGCATGATGGCCGTCAAGGGTGCGATCACGAAAGACGAGTCAGTCGTGGCCCTCCACGAGCTGGAAGGCATGCAAGAAGACCTCATAAAACTGTTCAGCGAACGCTTCGACGAACTCACCGGAAAAATCGACGAGCTACGCACAAGAGTGGACTTGAAACCAATAAAGGAGATAGCGATACCGACTGAGAAGCCGGCGTTGCCGGAGGATCTTGAAGAGAAGCCTTCGGAAGACGAGAAAGCCAAGAGAAAAAGGAAACCTGCGCCTCCGAAGGCCACTCCGAGAACCGAGGCCGAGAAGAGAATAGACGAAATCAGGGCCGAAGTGGAAAAAGTGCTGGACAGGCTGGGGCAGATGGAAGTTGAAGACTAAAGCAGACTGGACTGAAAGCGCGAAGAGGAACGCGGCGCTGGAGGCAGTCAAGCTTGTTGAAGACGGCTTCGTCGTAGGCCTCGGAAGCGGAAGCACAACCGCCTACGCCATCGAGGAAATCGGAAAGAAGATGAAACGCGAAAGCCTGCACATTCTGGGGATTCCAACGTCCTACCAAGCATTCAGCCTCGCCGCTAGACACAGAATCCCCGCAACCACGCTGGAAGAACACCCAACGCTTGATCTCACCATAGACGGCGCAGACCAGATAGACGATCAGCTGAACCTCATCAAAGGCATGGGCGGAGCACTTGCCCGCGAAAAGATCGTAGCCTCAGCATCGAAGAAACTGGCAATCATCGCCGATGAAAACAAGAAAGTCAAAACCTTGGGAGAAAACAATCACCCAATCCCCATTGAGGTGCTCCCGTTTGCCACTGCGTTTGTCTTGCGCAGGATTGGGGAGAGCGGCGGAAGGCCAGCATTGAGAGAGGGGAAGGGGAAAGTTGGGCCAGTAGTGACGGACAACGGTAACGTAATCATAGACGCGGTTTTCGGTCTTCTGCGCAGGCCAGAGAAGCTTGAACACGAACTCAGAGGCATACCGGGCGTCGTGGAAACTGGGCTTTTCATCGGAATGGCGGACATCGTCTACGTTGGAAGACGCTCCGGCGTGGAGAAGCTGGTTGGAAAGCCTTAGTCTGGCTTGGGCAAACGATAAATTGGTCTTGGGGCCTAGTCTAGGTGGAGATAAGGTTGAAGACAAGCATCTTGTATGCTGCGTTCTTAGCCTCTGTAGTAGCTGTTCTACTCAGTTCAAGCCTCGCCAATGCCGACAGGTTCGGCTGCCAAATCATTATCAACCCTGAAAACCCGACAGAATCCGACGAAGTGAATGCCTCGGTCAACTTCCTGTTCCGCACCTCGCCCCCGTTCGTTATCGACTTCGGCTCAATTACCCAGAACGGCAACACGTACTCAGTCAACGTCACAATTCTGATACCTGACAAAGACTGGGCTGTACTACAGGTAATCCACCTTGACAACCAGACCTACCCCTTGGGGAAGCTGAAGGCCGGAGACTATCGTTTCGAAGTCTATGGGAAAGCCCAAGGCAACGTGCAGCCCTGGCTTGAGCAAGAAGCCGAGTTCACCGTCGGGCCCTCATTGAGGACTCTCCCCGAGTACCCAGCCAGCGCCTGCTTCCTGATACTGCCTTTGCTTGCAGCTGCCTGTGCCCTGGTGACGAGGAAAACGGCTCGAAAAAAAAACAACAGAGCCAAGGTTGCAGAAGCGCTTCGCTCTTTGCCCCAAGGAGCAGACAGAGCGTAAGAAGACCACAACCTACCGTTTTGTCTGCAGCAGGTGACGAAGCCGTAGATACTTACGCAACCCCACCTGGGTGCTACGCCCTCGGCATTACTCCGGCGATGATCTTCTGGTTTAGTTCCATAGGTCGGTGCGGGCAGAGCCTTGGTAATGCTAGCGCATCATGATTCTTCCGACTAGCCCTCCGATAATGGCTGCTATGATTCCTAGAACCCATAGAAGAAGCGCAATCTGCGCTGTTGCCACGCTGATAAACTCGAAGCTTACGAGCCCTGCGGCTACAAGCGCTGGCAGGGCTGCTTCGCCCGAAAGCGCGCGCGGCAGCAGATTGTCCGACTTGTTGACCTGCCTTCTTGCAGTTGCAGTCAATGTCCAAGCCAGCAGTAAGGCAAATCCCGAACCGTACATGACATCTCCATGGTTCCATTCCCAATATGATGGTTCCAGGCCGAATTCAACCCAGTATCCATTTCCTTCGGCTCTCCGACGCGCTTCCTCTCTCAGTTCACTTAGCCTCTCGACATGTTCGCGGTACTTGTGCCAGCTGTCACAGAACATGGCCAGCCAAGCCAGACTAGCCACTGCAAGAATCACTAGAACCAGCTTGAACCACCCCAATTGCCTCTGTCTCCAGCCACTTCCACATCTAGCCTTAGAGTCGCCACGATTTAGTTCTACTCATCAGAACAACCTGTTCTAGTATTCGTACGATAGCGTAGGCTCTGTTAGTGCATAAGGCGAGAATCAAGAAGCATGCTAGATGGATTCTGGAGGGAGATCCAGCATGAATATGCTTAAATCAAGCCTCCCAAATCAAAATAGCCATGCACAGTGTTGCCGGGGTAGCCTAGCCTGGCCAGGGCGCCAGACTCATAATCTGGAGAGTGCAAAGGGCAAGCGCCCAGAAGTCGCGGGCTCGAATCCCGCCCCCGGCACTATAGGACCCTCTAGACGGTGACAAGTATCGAAGTTGCTTCTCTTGTGGATATTTCTAGATGTTCTCCGAAGCCTTTCTTCACGTATGCGTTCTTTATTATGATCTTGTTGCCAAGCTTCAGGTTGCCTGCTGTATCGGCGTGTTTTCGCCATGCCGAGATTTGGATTCTGCCTGTTTCGTCTTTCAGTTCTAGGCTGGTGAGTTTGACGGTTTCGCCTTTTGAGGTTCTCACTTCCTTAGTCTCAGGTTTGGTGGCCACTTCGCCTTGAATGTTGACCTTGGTGTGGCCTTCTCTTATGTCGGCCACTCTTAGAAAGCTGTCCACCACTGCAATGGCTTCCACGTAGGCGCCGCCGTCAACATGGATCTCAAGCCCTTGGTCCATCGCCTTCTTTACACGCCCATTAACTATCTGCAACTTGATGCCGCGCTTCAACGTTTTCTCAAGCTCGTCTGCCCGTTCGTTCCAAGCCACGACCGCGATTTCCCCTGTTTCGTCGGCTAAAGCGAGGCGCATGACTCTGCCGGAGCTTGAGTCCTGTCTCTCGAAGCTGGAGGCCGGAAACAGCTTTGTTACCGTGCCTAACACGTTCACTTTGGCGTTCTTGTGGTGACCGGCTAGTTCACTGATTTTTGTGAGGAATCGCTCTATGGTGGGGTAGTCTTCTGGCGGAATGCTTGCAGGGTTGATCTCAGCCTCGCATTTGCCTCCGATGTGCAGTTCGACTTTTCCGTTGCGGTCCTCCTTAGTGTAGGCGTGGGAGAAACGGACTATCTGGCCTACGGCTATCCTGCCTGTTTCAACCCAGCTTGTCTGATCGTTCCACATGACGACCCTGAGAACCCCGGTCTTGTCAGTGATAAGCAGGCCTGCGAATCTTCCGCTTCTCTTGCCGTTGAAGGCCCTGGAAGAGAAAACAGCTACGACTCTGCCGACAACAGTAACGTCGTACAAGCCCGCGATGAGATTGCATATTGAAAGGGTGGGCATCGCCACTTCAGTTCTGGAATAGTCCACACCGAATTCGGTTGCAACCATCCGCAGAAGAGTCTCGCCTGAAATAAGTCCGCCAGTTCTTCTCCTTTCTCCCTCCAATCTCTCCAGAAGCGCCTCCCTCGAAATCGTAGGGTTCAGCGTGAGTATCTGCTCAACCAGTTCCTCGTTTACCATTTTAACCTAAACCATTCAGAAGGGTTAGTACCAATGCTATAAAGCTTATTCGACTAGAACATAGCAATGTCCGCCTCTGCTGTGAGCACTAGGAGAAAACCGAAAAAGTGGGGATGCTGGATGCTCTTGCTAGGCTGGTGGTGCGCTGAAGGTCTTGCCGTAGGCAGAAGTGATGGTGACGAGGTCGAATATGCCGATGTGGCAGAGGTCTGTGGGGTCACAGCCAGCGCCATTGAAGTATTTCGGATCGTATGCGCCGTCGTCTCTTGTGCAGTAGGCGTCTGCGGCCCTGGTCAAGTCGAAGATGTCTATCTTGTAGTTGTCGCCGCGTGGCTTCGGATCGCTAGCCCACTTCCATGTCCAGTCAATCTCACCTAGGATCGGACCCTCCAAGAAGAGATGTTCGTTCTTGGCAAGGCTTATCGTGTCGCCTACGCCTGGCGGGTCGTGCGTCATGGACACGGGATAGTGAGTGTCGAGACTGTACATGGTCTGCTGCCACGGCAAACCAGCCAAGTAAAAGCCTGTAGGTGGGATGTGGGCGTACCAATAAGTGATGCTCACCGTGCCTGTAGCGCGCGCGAAAAACAAGCAGCATAATGCTTACAGGTCAATGGAAAATCGCGAATTTCAAACCGAGGCGGTGCCTAGGACTAATATCGACCAGGCAATAGGGCTAGGCTATTTTCAGCCTCTTCAGGCCCTCAAGAATCTCATCAACACCCACTTCAGGCGGCATATCCAGCTTTTCACATCTGAACTCCACGAATGGAACCTTTCTCTCCCTGAAGTACTGCAGGAGCGGCTCAGTTTGTCGTTCATAAACCTTGATTCGCTCCTTTACAACTTCGGCAGTATCGTCTGAACGCTGATACAGAGGCCCGTCGCACTTGTCGCACTTCCCCTCGACCTTCGGCTTCAAATAGCGGACATTGTACACTTCGCCGCAGTCCTTGCATATTCTCCGAGTTGACAAACGTTCGACAATGATCCATTCGGGTACAGCTAGGAGGATGATGACATCGATTCTGCTGATCCTCTCAAGGGTCTTTGCCTGCTCAGCTGTTCTAGGATAACCGTCCAGAATGAAACCTCTCCCCTCAGGAATCTTGGCTAGGCGCTGTTTCAAGACCTCAACCACGATGTCGTCTGGAACAAGCAGACCCTTCTCCACAAAGCCCCTGACCCTCTTGCCCAGTGGCGTGCCCTCCTTCAGAATCTCCCGGAAAATGCCGCCCATGGCTACTATGTCTAGGCCAAGCTTCGACTGCAAGCGTGATGCGTAGGTACCCTTTCCTGAACCGGGGGCACCAAAAACAATCATGTTCACTCTTTCCACTTCTCCCACTCTATCTATCTTGGTTGAGAAGACTACCAGTGGATAATTAAGCATTGCCTCCCAACGATGAATGATTCCCCATTTTGCGGAAAGGAATCTCACGCAAGAACACCATAACGCTTCAGAAGCGCTAACTCGCAGTGCCTTCGACCATGACAAGCTGCATAGAAGCAAAGGAAGGCAATTGTCTGGCTTGGTTCTAGCTTGCCTTTTCTTCTTTACCATAAAACGTGTGCAGAAATATCAATACAAGCACAACTAAGGTTGAAGCCATGAGAACATATTTGAGTAGTTCGAAGTAAGCTCCTAAGTCCATGGAGGCTGTCCTCTTTTACCTCCCTATTCACAGGTTGGAATATTTAAATGGTCGCTTTTTTCCACTCGCTCATAAGCGACTCGTGAAGCTCGTCATCCTCCTCGATAGGTTCAAACCAGTCAAGGATCTTCGCCAGCTTTTGCGCAATCAAATGGTAACACAAATGCACCTTCTTGTCAAGGACTCTGAAGTAGAAGTCATCGCAAGTGCAGAACTCAGCCTCAGGCATCAAAAGATAATCGCGCTCCTTGCCAACAACAATCCAGACCACTCGGCCGCTGGGCTTGAAAACGTATTTCTTGACCCGGCCTTCTCCCAACGCCTCAAAAGCGGGCGTGAACCGCTGACCGAAGATCTCGTAGAGTCTAGACAAGCTCTTTCCAGTTAGCTTGCCGTCTGCCTTGGTTTCCTTGCAGACATCGTTCAATATGTCAATCTCGGAGGCTTCATCCATATATGCACAGGCTGTTCGATGTTCGCTGAAGCGAAAACATGATGTAGGGTTAGCCTATGTTTATCTGCTCGCCTTTCGGCTTCTTTTCATCTTTCATTTTCGGGAATATGACCTCCAGAACGCCGTTTTTGTATCCGGTTTTCGCCTCCTTGACCTTCACCTTCACTGGCAGCTCCACTTCCTTGTAGTATTTGCGTTCAGGATTGTCAACCGCTATCGTCAACGAATCCTCCGTCCCATGCAGCTCGATGTCTCTCTTCTCTACGCCCGGCAATTCTACTACGACCCGAACCTCACCATTCGTCTCGATCACGTCTACAAGTGGCTCACGCTCTTCCCTCACTTCTGGACCTGAACGACTGGGCTTAACGTTCCCGAACTCATTTATCTCAGGCTTGCCATCAGGCCCTATCCTCATGCTGTATCCGTACACGAATGGGCCCAGTTCACGTTCGACCCTGCCATCTGGGAGCTTGCGTTCTCTAACGTAGTCCTTGGGAACTCTGGAAGCGAAGTTCTTGAGCTCATCTTCCATCATTTTTTCCATTTCGCCAAAAACCTTGTCTACGTCATCAAAGCCCCAGCCTCTGAACAGCGGAAACCGTTTCTTTCGGAACCATCCCGAACCTTCGTCATCCTCTGACATTCATTTCACACAGTTAACGTGAACAGACCACGGTCTATAAAGCTTATGCTGAGAAAATCTCAGCGAGAGAGCTCAAGCTGACTCAGAGTTCCGATGAAAGTCCCATCTAAAAGATAAACCTCTGCACCAGGCATGTCAACTGCGTCCGAGCGCAGAACTGGACCCACTGTTCTCTCGCTTCTCCCGCCCTCACGCCGTCCAGCCTCGTTCAGCGGTCTGCCACCTAGAAACTCGTTGAACGAAGGCATAATGAAAAGCTGCTCAGTCCTTGGCTTGATATTGAAATGTGCTTCCAGCGTTTCAACAGGACTCCTGCCAATCCTGATCCCATGCTTTTGGAGCAACACTCTAGTAAGGTGCGCTGCATTGCAACCTGCCTTGACCCAGACTTGCCGAGAGATTCTGAACCCTGCCAAGTCACGGAAAGCTATGACGGGATGGACGTGGCCCACCACCAGTGTCTTGCAGCCCAGCAAGGCCGGCGAGGGCCACTGGTGTCCGTGAAAGAAACCGACCTCGCCAAGAGCTACGCCATCTGCTGGCAAGAGCCTGACACCCTCGGGCAAAAGAGGCTCAAGATTCCCGTCATGATTGCCACGAAGCACATCCACCTCTTTCACATATTTCTTCACCTCAATGAAGAAATCCGGAACGTCATGCCACTCGCTCATCTCAGCAGTCGCGATCGTATGTTTAACGTCGCCCAAGATCAGAAGTCTGTCTGGTCTATGAACGGCAAGCAAATCCACCAAGCTCCGCAGAAGCTTCGTTGTCTGTGGTGGCACGTGTATACCCTTCTGCACGAGCGCTATCTCCCATCCTATGTGCAGGTCAGCCAAGACCAATGTCTTTGTTCCATGCGCCTTAAGCAAGCCGGCGGCGCAGGGCAGAATCGGCGTTATCATGTTGCTTCCTTTCTAGGTCTCATCAAACCAAGAATAGCCTTGTGGATTTCTGGGTTTCCTGCAGCCACGAAGGAGACCTTCTGCTTCGGACTCAGATCGGCGTCCAGAGTATCGCCCGTAGGGGTCGTCATCATTGCACCTGCCTCGTTCAACATCAGCCATCCTGCCGCCATATCAGTAGTGCGCAACTTGCCACGTATGTCTATGAAGGCATCAGTTGTGCCGTCGGCAACGTAGCAAAGCTCTAGGGCGTTAGCGCCAAGATGTCGCAAGTGCTTCGTCCTCTCGATAAGCCCTGTCAGCTGCGGGAATACCTTCTGAATCTTGTGAGTGTTCAAGTCCAGGCCTATCACAGCCTCCTCCAGAACAGCAAGCTCAGAAGGCTCTATCTCTTGACCATCGCGATAAGCTCCCTTTCCTTTCTGAGCCGTGTAAGTCGTACCGTGAGCCAGGTCTGCCACTAGCGCAGCATGAACCGTCCTCAATGTCGGCTTTGTGGATACGGCGATCGAAGTTGCAGAGAAAGGTATGCCCCTCAACAAGTTCGTAGTCCCGTCGATCGGATCGGTCGTCACATAGCATTCCCCGGGACTTCTGCCGTATTCCTTGATCCCAGATTCCTCACTAATAAGAGTGAAAGAGAGACCGTGCCCTCTCAACGTGCTTACGATAGCACTCTCTGCCACCAGATCGACTTGCTTCATCGGATCCCCCCCGGCGCCCACGCCCAAGTATGGTTGAGGCTGCTTCAGAGTCTTCAAGAGAGAGGCAATTCCTTCCTGTACATTGTTCTTGACTTGGACGAGAATCTGCCCCCAGTCAAGTTGGCGTGCCATCCAGTCTGGACCCCGTTTTCTTATACTGCCGCTTTTCATAAAGACTTTGCCTGAAACACATGCATGTCTTATAAAAATCGAAACCTACGCGCTTCGACATAGTCTTCAGTATGACCGTTGGGAACCACGGCAATCCGAGTGTTTTCTGGCTCACTCATGGCCTCGTGACTGCCAGTCGTGGAATATGAAGAGCAGGACTATTCTTCTAGAGAAGTCTTCTGAAGAACACCTTCAGAAGGCATTTAAACAACATTACACAGCATTTACGTATACGGTTGGGAGAGGCACTTCGACGGCATCGAAAATCGTTGGAATACTTGAATTGCTCAGCGACGGACAGTGGCACAGTGCAGAGGAAATCAAGCAAAAGATGGACCTGAACATGAAAGAGTTCCGGCAGATCACATCCTTTTTGAAGGAATACAACTTTGTAGTGTCCGACGAAACTGGGGAAGCAGTGAAGATAGAGGAGAATGCTCGAAGATTCCTGACTCACACTGCTAATTCATAAGAGCCATCAAGCTCTTGTAGGCTCTCAAAAACTCTTTACCCTTATCGGTGACCTCAAACAAGCCATGACTTGAATTGTCAACATAAGAAACCAAGGAAAGCAGACCCTTGTTCATCAGAAAACCCGAATACTGCTTCAACTGCCTAAAGCTCAAATTGCACCGATACATCAGATATGTCTTCCTGACACCTCCGCAAGAAGCATCCAAGATGTCCGCAATGATGTCTAGATGCCCACGATGGTTGTTGCTAACACGCCTCTTGATTTGAACCAACAAGCTCACCGAAAGGGCTTGTTGAAGGACCGTATCAGTCCCCCTTCTCCCCAGTAATGACGAGACAAACGCTAATTTAAACGTTCTGAGAAGGACCAAGGTTCACAGAAAGCGGTGAAAGCAAGGGAAAAAACAGATGGGTGGTTGGGATCTCGCCCTAAGCCACGTGCAGTCTCCTCAGGATTCGTTCAGTGTCGGCAGTCTTGTCCATGAAAATGCTGATCCGGTTCCCATAAACTACCGCGGAAAGCATCCTCACGTCTTTACCTTCGACGATAGTGCTCTTAGCATCGCCTAAGTCAAAGAGCTCCGTCAGCTCCTTGCTTGCATCAAGTGCTGATGAAGACAGAATGGCATAGTCCACTATCTTTGTTGGGTCTTTGAGGTCTATAGCGGCGGAGGTTGTGTTTCTTATGATGTAGCCGATGACCCCTTCATATGTCTTGACTTCGTCAAGATTAGCACGCACGTTATTCGCGGGCATGATCCCCTCAACAGCTATTGGCTGAGCGGCTTCGACGATCTGCTCCTGGACACCTTTCTTCTTCTTAGCCATAACATACAACCTCCGTTCATCATTCGATTACAGGTTTGACCCTTACGAGTTCGCCTTTCTTGATCTCAAGGACAAGTTGCACTTTCTCTGGCATCTGAACTATACCTTTTCCCTCGTACTTTGACTCTTTTATCGGCCTGACCTTGCATCTTGCCGTCTTTCCGCTGAATGTTTCGACTTCGACCTCTTCTATTTTTCTGCCTTCATAGAGCTCGGCCCATTGTGACAGCGTGTCATTGTCGACTCGTACAGTGTCAGAGGGCACAAGCAGACCGCCGAGATTCTCAGCTATGAGTTGGTTTACAGGAGGCTCCGGCAGAGAGGCCTCAGGCTTGATTTCAGGTTCAAACGGCTGTCTAGGCCTTTCAACCAAGGGCTCCTCAGCGGGCTCTTCTTCCGGTTCTGATGCCTTGAAGGTGGGGAGCTCTGGCCTGAGGTCAGGTTCTATCCTGGAGGGGGGTGGGTTGTTTTTGAGGGAGGTGGGGTTGAATTCCTCTGCCAGCTTAAGGACGGTTGGAATCAGGACTCGAGTTACGGTGTTTACGTACTTCATGTCGGCCTTGCCTGATGTGACTGTCACCAGGTAGAGGTCATTCATGCAGGAAACGATTACTCTGCCTTTGTTGCCTTCAAGGATTATGCCTTCGACTCCGTCTATGGAGTCTGCCTTGTCAAAAATGCCGTCAAGGGCATTCACGACTCGTACGATGGTCTTTTCAGGAGTGTTCACATCTCCTGCGATGACTTCGCCGTCTTCTTTGAAAATGAAAGCGTTCTTGATGTCTGGACATATTTTCTGAATTTCGTTCAGAGTGTTCTTTAAGGCAAATGCGCAGACTTCGTCATTCATGTTTTCCACTTCCATGTTTGCTGGCTACTAAGATATTTTGAACAGTATACGCTCTGGTACGCCTTCGTGTTCTACGACGAGGTACCTCAGGCCTTCAGTGTCGCCTAGTTGATCCAACCATTTCAGGGCCTCTCGTGCCTTCTGCAAGACCAGCAGTCTTTCTTGATGGCTTCGAACGACTTCTTCGATAGCTGTCAGTTCATGAAACGGATTGGCGTCGAGTATTATGTTTAGGGTGCCTACTGATATTTCTCCCAGGCTTTCGGTGGCGGCTTTCTTACCCGCGAGCTTCATGACGACCTCGCGGATCTTCTTGGATTTTTCAGCCAGTGATCTGATATCGTCTAGCCTACGCAAGTATTCGCCTAGTGTGCTTTTGGTATCCGATATCTCCTTGTCTAGAGTATCGGCTATTTCTTCTGCTGAACCGTATTCCTTTATTTTGACAACCATTTAGTATACCTCCGAATAGGAAACAAGAGAGGGAAGTGATAGAGGTTTATTTCACCCCACCCCCAATCTCAACAAATGAGGGAATTTAGGTTCCCGGACTTACTGCGTTGTAGAGGAACTGATTGCCCTTGGAAGACACCAGTTTGACTTGATAGTTGCTTCCAACCGCCCACGTTGAAGTGATGTTGAGGCTCATACCCATGTTCGCTGATATAACATGTGGAAGTGTCGGAGTTGTTGTTTTCTTAACGTTGTTTACCCACGCTTCATTTATAGTAACTGGCGACGTTCCAGTGTTGTTGATCGTGACTCGGATGATGGTGTTTCCGGGCGCGGGGAATTCCATGTTTGTGATCTGGATTTGCTCCGTGGCCATGAATGTGAAGGTTAGTGCCCCCATCCATGCGGCTACTGCAATGCTGACCGCGACTGTCACGGCGATGAGTATGATTGAGGCGACTACGGGGCTTAGGGCTTTCTTGCTCTTCAGTATTTTCATTTCTCTTTAATCCCTCCTTTTAGGGTTAATTGGTGATGTTAGTGGAAGCCACAGATTTAAGTCTTACGACTTAATACACCATATTTCTCATGTGTAAAACAAAACTACACGAAAACCGAAATCAATCATCCAATCCGACATGTAAGATGAGATGAAAAAAGAAACCAGCACGGCAAAAAATGGAAACGCTATGCTTCAGAGGCTAAGGCTCTAGCTTGTCAAAAAGCTCCAGCAAAAGCCTTGCGACCTTCTCGCCAAACTCCGTCTTTACGTAGTACTTCTTTAGAGGGTCTATGCGTTCGCTCTTGGCCAATCCTCGGTCTGCAATCTCGATCATCCTAGATCTGAAAGTGCCGTCGCTGAGAGTCAACTTGTTGTCGTGCATGAATTCCTTGGCTGCCTTCCACTTTCCACGGTTCATGTGAAGCAACAGAATGCAGTCTATGGCGTGATCCTTCTCAAGCATAGCTTTTAAGCCCGCGTATTTGGGGTCTGTCAGTATGCGTTTAACCTTCTCCTCTTCTCCATTTTTGGGCATTCTTATTCGACCTTTGTTTCTGCACTGAATATAGCTTAAATCCTTTAAAAGATTTAACCTATATTACGATTTATGACTTATTACTCCCTTTTATAGATTGATAGAAGAAGCTTCTATCGCTTAACCTCAGTTTTTCAGGTAGAGGATACAAGGCTCAGCCAGCCAAGGTCTATGTCTACCTCTTCTTCTTGAGATAGAATACAACTACCAAAACAAGGACGATTACTATGACGGCGGCAGGTGCGATCAGCGTCTTCCAGTCAAGTTCTTGCGTGGGTTGCCTGCCGAAGAAACCGTTGATCGTCTGATGGTCTATGGGACGGGATTGACCTTGCCGAGCGTCACTGGCCAGCGCAGCATCAAGGAATAGAGTGCAAGTCCCGAGACTAGTGACGTTGAACGTTAGTACCGCCACGGTGCCCGTTCCGTTGAATGAACCTGCTGGGTTCATGCATGCAGCTGCGACAAGGTACAGTCCATGATCCTGGGAGACGTTGTCTC
>CAYHAK010000045.1:0-13919 GCA_964354625.1 uncultured Candidatus Bathyarchaeia archaeon | reverse complement strand
GGGCGGGTAGATCAGCTTGGCATGATCGCCACGTTGGCATCGTGGAGGTCGCGGGTTCAAATCCCGTCCCGTCCATTGAAACTGAGCATTGGCACTCTTAGTCAGGGATTTTTCCGGTGCCTTGTGTTCTGCGAGTCTTCTCCTCACCTGCCACGGGAAGAGTCCATATTGCCTGAGACTTTTGAGAAACTTTTTAACATGCATGAAACATTGAATACGCCTGATGCTAGACCCCAAAAAGGTTGATTTCAAGAGACTGGGCTTCCATGCTGGAATAGAAGTTCACCATCAGATTCGTTCTGATAGAAAGCTCTTTTGCCACTGTCCAGCGACATTAGAGGATGATCCGAGAAACATGGATTACAGTTTCTACCGATACTTTCGACCTGTCTTAGGAGAAATGGGAGACTTTGACCCCGGAATGCTTGTTGAATTTGAGAAAGGATACAAAGTAATCTACTATGCCTGTGAGCGAAACACCTGCACGTATGAAATGGACGAAACCCCTCCGTTCTATCCAGACATGGAAACAATAAAGAAAGGCTTCATCCTAGCAACCTATTTCAACTGTTCAGCCCTGGCTGAAGAAGTAGTGGTAAACAGAAAACAGTATCTTGACGGATCGATAACGACTGGCTTCCAGCGGACATTCATCATCGGCAGAGACGGCTGGGTTCCAGTAAACCGCAAGAAAGTCAGAATCACAAACGTCCATATCGAAGAAGATGCGGCACGTAGAGTGGACTGGCACGATACAGCTAGCAGAACTGTCTATTTCAATCTTGATCGTCTGGGCGTCCCATTAACTGAGGTCATCACCGACCACAGAGACGTTGAGACTCCGGAAGAACTCATCGAATTGGCCAAGCAAATCGGCCGAGTGCTGAGAATAAGTCACATCGGCAGAAGAGGAATCGGCTCAGCACGCCAAGACATCAACCTTTCAATAGAGGGCGGAAACAGAGTTGAAATCAAAGGTGTACAGAATCTCGACATGTTTGACGTTCTCTGCCGCCATGAAGTTGTTCGACAACACGCTCTCATTGAGATCAGTAAAGAAATGAAAAACCGCGGGATAAGAAAAGAAGATTTTGAGCACACGTATGTTGATGTTACCCACTTCTTCGAGCCTGAAGAAGGCAACTGTGCTTTCGTCACGATTTTTCCCAGAATGAAAGACCTATTAGGCGTGGAAGTCCAACCCAACAAGGATTTTGGCGAGGATATCTTCGAGAAAAGCATGCTAATCACAGGCATTCCTCGTGAGGATCAATTCCACAGCGATGAGATAGAGTTGGACGCTGTCCGCAAACGTTCAGATCACCCGTGCAGATTGCCTATTGACAAAAGGAAGTATTCCGAGATCCGTTGCATTATTAACGCTGAACCTCTAGACGCCTTTGTGGTTGTTGTTGGTCCCGAAAGAAAAGCCCTGCATGCCATGAAAAAAAACGTGGAAAGAGCGAAAATGGCTTTGGACGGCGTACTACAGGAAACAAGAAGACTTCTACCAAATGGAAACACGGAATTCCTGAGGGTAATCCACGGGAAGGAACGCATATATCCAGACACAGACACGCCGCCAGTCGTTATTTCCAAAGACATGGTTGAAGAATGCCGTAAGAAGGTTGGCAAGCGACCGTGGGAGATTTTCGAAGAAATCCACAAAAAATACAAATACAACCAAAACCAAGTGGACCTGCTTATAAGAGCCGAAAAGGTTCAAAAATTCTACGAGTACACTCAGAAACTGCGACTTGATGGCCCGTTGGCTTATCGCTTGTTGATAGAAATGCCTCGCAGAAAAAGACGTGAAGGCATCCGGTTTAGCGAAGAGACTATCGATAAGCTGAGTAGAACACTTTCACAGAAGCTCATTACCCCTGAACAAATAGACTCGCTTGCTGAGATATTTACCGAAGAACCAACCGTAACAATCGAAGAAGCCGTTAAGAAACTCTGCATTGTAAAGATCTCTAACTCAGAGTTGGACAAACTCGTTTTGGAGCAACTTGAAGCCTATGAGACTTCAAAACTCAGTTCCGATGAAGCTTACAGGAAACATGCAGTTCCCAAAATAGTAGGTGAAGTGCTGAAGTCTGTTGACTATTCGGTGACAGGTGAGAATGTCGTGAAAAGAATTCACGCTTTGATAGGGAGGGAAAAAAGAAATGTCAAATCTTAAAGAATCCGGAAATAATGAGCCTGAAGGATATCGTGGCGTTCTCCGCGATAGACTCATTAGAGAAGGAGTGCGCACATGGAGCAAAGTCAGAATAACAAAAGGCAATGCAACCTACGAAGGACTATTGCTACCGAGAAGTCAACATACAGCTGACACTTACGTAACTTTGAAAGTTGACACTGGTTATAACTTGGGTGTTTTGATAGACGATAGGACAAAGATCGAGGAAACAGGCTATAAGAAAGGAAAATACCAGCTTCCACATATTGATGTGAAATTCAAGAAGGAACTTCCCAACATTACGCTGTTGGGCACTGGAGGCACCGTAGCCTCTCGCTTAGACTACCGGACTGGCGCGGTATTGCCGGCTTTCACACCAGAAGAGCTGTTTTCAGCTGTCCCAGAGCTTGTGTACACTGTTAATTTGACGCCCAAGACGCTATATCAGATATTGAGCGAAAACTTCAGGCCAGAATACTGGGTTAAAACTGCTGAGGCTATAACCAAAGAAATTGAAAGCGGAGCAAATGGCGTCATTATCGGCCACGGTACCGACACAATGTGCACAACTGGAGCCGCAATCTCTTACTTTTTGCGCAACCTCCCAGTTCCCATAGTTCTTGTCGGCAGTCAACGTAGCTCCGACAGACCTTCTTCTGATGGCCCGAGAAACATTTTATACGCTGCCGCTCTTGCTGGCCACGAAAATTTCGCTGAGACCGTTGTTTGTATGCATGGCGGCACAAGCGACAGCTACGATCTCATCCATCGAGCTACACGTTGTCGTAAAATGCATTCTTCTCGCCGCGACACGTTCCGCACATTAGATGACGTGCCCTTAGGCAAAATTGATGATTCTGGCGTGATATGGTTCAAAGATGACGTTCGCCCCCGCAGTCCCGTCGAAGATTTCTACTTAGACACTAAGATTGACCCTCGCGTCGGTATGCTTTACTCGTATCCTGGAATGAACCCAGACATTCTGGATTCCATGGTTGATCTTGACTACCATGGCATCGTCATCATCGGCACTGGTTTGGGCCACGTTGGAACCGATATTTATCCTCCCTTAGAACGTTGCAAGGAAGAAGAAATCCCAGTAGTCATCGTGGTCGAACCTTTATTTGGATACGCACATCTTCGTGTTTATGAAACAGGCCGCGACATGCTTGCAAGAGGCGTTATCGAAGGTGGTAACATGCTTCCCTCTGCTGCCTACACCAAACTCATCTGGGTGTTAGGTCACACCCGAAACGTCGAAGAAGTAAAGAAACTCATGCAAACAAATATCGCTGGCGAGATTACTGAGAGAGAAGGACCAAGAGGTTTCATGCTTCTGCAAGGTGTGGAGCCAGACATCGACAAAATACTCAAAACCCTCTAATTCGAAAGCCCCTGAATACACTTCCTCGGAACTAGTTCTATTGTTCTTACAGAGGCTCATAATGGAGCTGGCAAGTTGATTCAACAGAGAAAACAAAGGGGTATGCACACATTAGTCAAAGGTCACATATGTTGACTATGGCAGCTCCATCGGGGCCAATGCATCAAGGTCGTAATGGAAGAGATCAAACGGTTCCATCTCTGAGATTGCAGTTCAATCCAAGATTTACGACAAAGTTAAAAGAAAGACAAGTACGATATTAAGCATAATGAGGAGAGTGGTAGAATGGTTGCTTTTGCCTTTCTCCCCTCACTAGCACACACCTGCCAGTCTCCTCATTTCCCATAAGAACCACCGGACTGACTACAATTAATAAATCAAAGAGAAGAAAGTCAGTTAAGGAAAAGAGTTTAAGCCTGTCCACAATATGTTGCTCCATGCAAGCCATTTACGATGACTGGGACTATTTTTGATTGACCTGATTTTCACGAGAATATCAGGCGGAGCCGATTTCCCGCTATGAGCTTGAGCATCATCTTCGGTCATTTTCTTCATAAGTTCATATTCAGTTTTTGCCGATGCTTCAAATCCACAGCTCATCCTCATATCCTTACGCCCTAGAAGTCGGCTTGGGCTAACCCATTCAGACAACTTATCTCATTACACATTTCATTTGAGATTTGCGTAGATAGGAGTGTCCAAATCATAATCTTCGTCACCGTAGGAATTGCAGTGTAATTACTTGACACATGATGCTATCTTTGAAATACACTTCTCAAGGCGTTTTTTATGTTCTCAACAGTTTCCTCATGTTCAATCATTGTTCGCCGAGTCTGAGGGCTATCTTTCAGTATGAGTTCTGTCTGCTTGTTAAAGTCCTCGATTTTCTTGTTTGTAGAAGCCACAACTTCTTTGACCCAAGTGAGTTTCTCCGCCATATCGTTCGGAGAAGTCACAAGTCTCAAAGTATTACCGATGATGAAGATTTTTCTATCCCAAAGATGTCTACTTGTTCTCCATTCTCTTTCAAAAACATCTTGCCAAGCGTGATCTGGGTTTGAATCGAGAGCCAAGTCAACTATGTAAGCGTTGGGAAAATAACTGTCTTTCTTGATATTGACGCTGCCGACATCAACTGGTTCTACTAGATTAATTTTCCTAACGTGCACAGTTCCACCATGATGCTGTTAGGTCAAGTTAGCTTAAAAACTATGTCTTTTGATCAGAATGAAGATCCTTCGTATATGGATACTCCAAACTACATATTGATCTAGGGAGAAAGTGCTTGTAAGTGGAGCCCTCCCGATAGGCAGATTGTGCCAAGAGGAGCCGTGTTACAATGTGACTGACTGGATATACAGTTGCAGTCTATCGAAACGTGTGAAAACGTGGCCTAAATATCGCTAAGACGACGGCTCTAACTATGAGTGATACACCGATTAGTACGATTATCGCAGCCCAAAACGTGAACCAAATTGCTGTTGTCGTCGTTTCACTAAGGTATATACTGACAAGATACCCTGCTCCTAACCAAGAAACAACGTCTGATACATTCTCCGCCTTTTTACGCAGAGGCGCCCGCAGAACAAGCCGTAACGCTAACAGACCTATCAAAAAGATTCCCCATGCAAGACTGAATTGCTCCACGGCTAGATAGACTACTGAATGAGTCCCAGGATGCATAGGTGCGGGAAGTGCGATGTTCAATTGACTACTGGTGTGCACGGGTGTTGTTACGTTGAAATCCGTAAAGAATTCGCCAGCCTTATCATAAAGACTGGGCGTCGCCACAAAGAAAACTCCAATGAGTAGTAGAAAAAGCCCGACTGAAATAGCGCCCAAGTAACTCTCTTTGTGTCTTTGCGAAAAACCTCCATGACTTTGGTTCAAATTAGTCACCCTAGCTAAACTATTCTTGCAGCATGAGCATATAACATTTCTCTGTAGATTATGGTGTGTGAGTGTGCTTTAAATACTGGATGTTCAAATACATGAGAAGAGAATTAGCTGAAGGATGGAAAAAAGAATGCCTGAATGCCCAAAGTGTGGTCATAAAATCCGCGAAGAGATGAGCTTTTGTCCTAACTGTGGAGCGTCTTTGAAAGTTGAACAGGTTTCCACTGAATCACGTTATGTGCCGCCGCCTCCACGTCGCAGAAATGAGAAGGCAGAAAAATATGAGAGAGGCGAAAAAAGGGAGAAAGCTGAAAAACACGAAAAAGGCGAGTACGGACTTATCGGTCCGCTGATTGGCGGTTTGATCTTGATTTTCATCGGTCTTGCATCTTGGCTTGAGATCACTAATCAAATGCGAGCAAGAGAGCTATGGGCTTTCTTTCTAGTCATGATTGGCGCGATAATAATCGTTGGAGTAATCTATGCAGCAGTAATGGCGGCAAAGAGACATCCCCGAACTCTAGAGCAGTAGGCCGAAAAACAACCTGTAGAGCTGATGTTCTAAACGCGTTAGAGTTCGATCTCTTCCAAAAACTCGAAAATAGTTGTTACCAGCTGCCTCTATCAAATCTCCAATGTCATACCTCGGAAACAAGCAAGAAGAAATTATGAGTTTGCCCCATTCACCGCGTCTAAGCTCATGTAACATTTTGACTCCTTTATGGGTTTGAACCTCGAAGAGATATTTGTCATAGTTCGGTGAGACGTACGGAAGATCATCGAGTTGCTGTGCAAAGACGCCTTCAGTGGCGCTGTAGATCTCAATTACTGGAACTTGCCCGAAATATTTCCTCAGCGTCGGTGTATACTTGAATTGTATCTTTCGCACACTTGTGCAGAACAAAGCCCGCAGGTTCCAGAGGTCACGGGGTTTTTTTCCATACTTTCTATTGACGTATCTTGCGAAGGATAGGATGACTGGCGTGACTCCCATCGTAGCAGTGACATTCTCATCGAGTGCTTGTTGATATGCCAGTTCGAATCTTTTTTCCCAATCCTGTCTAGTTATTCCTGAGCCTAAAGAGTCTATGTCCTCTTGCCGAGGCAGAAGCCCAAGAGTATTGAACGTTGAGTTGATTCTCGCGTAGGTTCCAGAACTGTAGCCATAAGTCATCTCTTGACCATCAACGGTCATTGTATGAACAGCGGATGGAAAATTAAGGTTAAGGATCTTTCCAGCGAATATTCCAAAATCATCTTTCCTCAAAACATAGTTTATCAACGCTCTTGAGCCGCACATAAGAATCTGTTCAAGATGGGTTTTCGTCGCCGGTAGTACCTTTGCGACGCCGGTCGAGCCTCTAGTCATAACCCAACATGAGACTGGCTCTGGAAGAATAACATCATAACTACCTTCCCTGACTTCGGCAAAATATGGTGCGAGTTTTCTGTAGTCTATAATTGGAAGATTGGCTCTAAAATCATTAATCCCTTCAGTTTCAGATACATTATGGTCTTTTCCATACCGAGTTTTCTCATATTCCTTAACCAAGTCCACAAGGACTGACTTTTGAGTGTCTTCCGGATTCTTTAACGATTCATACCAGGAGCCAACCATAGACTGAAAGATTTCGGTTCTGCCGTCTTTAAACATCTGAAACTCGAGTGATAATTCAGTTCATTCTGTTTATATACTTCGCCATTTAAGCAGGCAAGAATACTTGCGTTGTCGCAGAATGTAGCCTCAAGCAATAAATTTGACGCGTTAAAAAAAAGTTTTGAGGGAATTGTCAGCCGATGTTTTGTATCGCGTTGTTCTTAGTCTTTCTTCAGTGTTATTTCCATTGTGGAAACCATTCTTGCTCTGTTCTCGCCTTCTCTTGGTGGCATCTCCTCTGTTCCTATCGCGATTCTGCTTACTTTCAGGTCTTTTAGGAAGCGATTTCTGGTTACTTCAGCTGCGTCAACTGCCGTGGTGATCGCTTGTCCTCGGGCTTTCAAGGTTATTTCCTTAGCATTGGATGCCGATAGGCTTGTGATGATCGCTAGAACATAGCTCATTACTGGTTTACTTCCAATGAAGATGGTATTCTGTTCAGCCATTTTTCCTCACTCCTTTTTTTGTTCATTGTTGTGTAGCGTTGTTTTGTCTGCTCTTCATTCAAGATTAAGACGCTACTGCGTTAGTAATGAGTAATTCTTCCTAATAAATGAAGTGTAACTGTTTCACAAACATGGGGCTGAAACTGTCGTCTCGAGATTTCTAGACAGTGTTCCAAATGAAAATCGGCTTGTTGGGAAATTCCAGTCCATAAGCAATAGTTTTTAATAAGTCAAAGAAACATCCTTCAATATTCATATAAAAGAGAAGAGTAATATGGCCAAAAGTTCAGGCACAACAATTGTATTGACTGCTTCAGCCACTGAAATGAGCGACTTCTACAATAATCCCTTCGTCGCATTTGTGGGAGGATTCGGTAAAGGTCCATTGCCCTTGTGGTTCTTGAGGTGGAAGCTCTATCCAGCTGTTGAACGTGCTAGGGATGGACGGGCTGGGTTTGCGCCCTACGGCCTGAGGAAAGTAGAAGCTCTTCTCTTGGAGAACGGTTTTGAGGAGTCAGAGGTCGCAGTAGTTCATCCGTCAGACCTTGAAGCTTTCGTTGGACCTAACACGAGAGCAGTAGGTGTATCGTCTATGGATCCGACGGGAATGGGATACGTCAGCAAAACATATTCTTCACTTGTCGGTGGCGGAGAGCCCATGAACGCCATTGAATTCAGAGAGCTAGTAACAGACCCAAGTATCCGCAAGTATAGACCCAAGGTTATTGTTGGCGGTTTTGGGGCATGGCAGCTTGAACGCAAGAAAGTAGCCGAGAGTTATGGAGTAGATTGCGTGATAATCGGTGAAGGTGAACAGGTTGTACCCGAGATTTTCGGAAAAGCAGTAAACGGAGAAAACTTGCCTCGCGTGGTTCGCGTGGAAAGAAACTTGGAAAGTGACGAATCGCCTGCAATCAGGCATCCTGCAATCCACGGATGTGTGGAAATTTCAAGAGGGTGCGGTCGGAACTGCCAGTTCTGCACACCTACGATGCAGAGAAAACGCGATGTCCCATTGGAAAAAATCATGAAAGAAGTAGAAACAACAGTCAAGGGAGGCAGTTCCAGAGTCACACTCGTCACTGAAGACATATTCCTTTATGGCGCAAGAAACCCTCGGTTCATTCCCAACAAAGAAGCGGTCCTGAAATTGATCAAAAGTGTAGCGGCGTTTCCAGGAGTTAAAGCCATACAACCATCTCACATGTCCTTGGCTCCTATCGCTCATGACCCAAGAATGGTTCGTGAAGCCGCGGAAATTCTGATTAATTATCCTTGGTATAGCCATGGGAAGAAACCAATCGTGACCTCTGAGACAGGGATAGAGACAGGAAGCGTTAGACTGATGCGTAAATACATGGCGGGAAAAATGCTCCCCTTTAAGCCTGAACAGTGGAAGGAAGTAGTTGCCGATGCCTTCGGAATATTGAACGATAATAACTGGTATCCACTTTGCACGTTGATAGTTGGACTTCCAGATGAAAAAGAAGAGGATGTGGCTGAAACACTTGAGCTGATGGATGATCTAAGAGACTACTATGCCTTCTACGTTCCATTGTTTTTCGTTCCACTCGAAAACTGCCTGTTAATGAATAACCGCGGAACAGAACTGGATTCTCTCACTAAGGCGCGGTGGGAATTTGTGAATCGTTGCTGGAAATATAACGTAAGAATTTGGGGGAACACCTTCCTAGAGCACAGAATTACGAATCCAGTGCTCTACAATCTTGTGAAGCGCGTAGCGATTCCGTTTGCAGGCAAGGTAGCAGGGAAGTATTATGGAATGAAACACAGTAAGGAAATGGAAACTTTCATTGGTAACATGATAAGCGCCTAGTGTATTAACTTCTTAGAGAAGCCTTGTCTCGATTTATTAAAAAAGAAAAAGGAGTTGCGACTACTTTGGCTCTTCAACAGCCATCAATGTTAATGTGGCTCTGACTTTGTCAAGCCTTCTGACATGCCAAGTTACAGTCTCTTTAAGCTTGTCCATCGTGTCTGCTTTGACTCTTGCAATTATGTCGTAGGTTCCGTAAACGCCGTAGGCTTCTTCCACTCCTTCGACTTTCCTCAACTCTTTCAAAACATCTGTCTCTGCGCCCAATTCTGTATTTATCAACACGAATGCTGTCGGCATTTAAACTTCCTCAAACATTATTCGTCTTTGAACATAAAATACTTTCTTACACGGCGACTGAAAGAGACTCGTTTCAATCTGATTTTCAGTTGCGGTAATGCTAAACCTTTTTATAGCGGGTCCATTGTTTAGTGAGTCGTCACACTAATCAATGCTTAAACTAAGGAAGCTCTTGAAGGCTTTTTCAGGATTGCATGAAAAATTTTTGTGGCAGGAGAAATGAAACATATGCAAATACAGCGATTCGAAGATTTACCTTTGAGTCAAGAAGTTATGAAAGGTGTTGAAGAGCTTGGATTCAGTAATCTTTTCCCGATTCAGGCTCAGGCTATAATTCCATTACTTGAAGGAAAAGATGTTATTGGACAGGCACAGACCGGAACTGGCAAGACGGCCGCTTTTGGGGTTCCGATGGTGGAACGTATAAATCCTAAAATCTGCAGTGTTCAAGGTTTGGTTTTGGAGCCAACACGTGAGCTTGCCATACAGGTTGCCGAGCAAATAGGTCGATTTGGCAAGCACGCAGGGTGCAGAGTTTTGCCAATTTACGGTGGAGAGCCTATCCAAAAACAAGTACATGCGTTAAGAAGTGGCGTTCACATCGTCGTAGGTACACCTGGTCGAGTAATAGATCACCTGAAGAGGGGAACATTAAATCTTTTCTCGGTGAAGATTGTTGTTCTTGACGAGGCTGACAGAATGCTTGACATGGGATTCATAGACGACATAAACTACATACTTCCGAAGATGCCTACGAACAGGCAGACAAGCCTCTTTTCAGCAACAATAGATCAGACAGTAATGAACGTGTGCAACAGATTCATGAAGAACCCTGAAAAAATTCTCGTAAGTAAAGACGAGATAGCTCTCACGCAGATTAACCAGTATTATATGGTTGTAAACCCCGCAAGCAAGTTTGAAATCCTATGCAACATATTGCATGAAAATCACATTGACCGAGCTATAATATTCTGCAAGATGCGCACAGAAACTAGTGTGCTTGCGGAAAGATTAAGAGACGAAGGATACGATGCGAAGGCGTTGCATGCTGGCTTCACTCAACCGCAAAGAGACTTTGTTGTCAATTCTTTCAGGAATGGAAAACTGAAGTTGCTTGTTGCCACGGATGTTGCCGCAAGAGGATTGGACATTCAAGGAATAACTCATATAATTAACTATGATGTACCACTAGACGCATTGGTCTATTTCCATAGGATTGGACGAACTGCGAGAATGGGACTTGATGGAACAGCTATAACGCTTGTAGGTTATGGAGAGCTGACGGACTTTAACAATATAAAAGCCTTGACGAAGACTACAATAGAAGAGTTGGAGTAAAACCGTTCATACTTTGGGCTGGCTGCAGATTTCAGCCGATTTCCATCTCCCTAAACCGCAGTTAATAAGGAAGACTGCGTATTATGTGGTGTAGTAACCTGTTGTTGAAGAACCGAAGAAGGCAGCAACGTCTCGCATACCGTAGTCAAAAGAAAAGTAGGATCGTGCACAACGGTTCCAACAATGGAGACGACGTCTGGGAAGTGGAAAAACCTTGCGAAGCAAAGTGTCAGTTGGCGAATATCTCGCCTTTCTTTCTATAAAGTACGAAGTTGACCCAGACAAGCTCTTTTATGCGATAGTTTCGGCAAGTGAAAACCACGAATCCACATGTGAAGGTCTTTCAATCAAATGCCGCGGCAAACTAAGAGGCAAAACTGTTCTGTTGATATCAAACGGTCCAAAAGTTGTTGCCCAATTTCCAATATCCGAGGATTTTCTGTCCGAACAAAACAACCCTATCAAAAGCTTGAGAAAAGCCGAAATGTGCCGCAGACATCTGAACAAGCAGAATAAGGAACCTCGATCTGTTTGCATCAGGGATTTGAAAGTTGGCATGAAACAAGTCAATCTGAATGCTAAGGTCATGGAAATCTCGAAACCGACGCTTGTCTTTACAAGGTTTGGAAACTATGCCAGCGTGGCTAACGCTCTGATAGCGGATGAAACTGGAACAATCAAACTTTGCTTGTGGAACGAACAGATAAGCTCCGTGTCTGTGGGAGACACTGTTCAAGTTGAGAATGCGAGGCTGTCCATGTTCAAAGGCGAACGACAATTGAGAATCGGAAAGAACGGGAAACTGACTCTCAAGGAAAACATTAACCTTCATTGTGAATAGAGTTCATCCAAAACAAGGTTGAAAGCGGACAGGGTTGGATCTCTGCCACGTTTGCCGGTAAAACCATTTATGAGCTAAACGCCGCGAGATCTCTTTCTTGTGTTTCTTTAACCCCAAAACATGCGCAAAATGTCGAAAGCGACTAAACACGCGTTTTTGTGTGTCCTTGATTTCCTATCATGACGCATGTGCTAGCTTTGCCGTTTGCCTTAGGGAAAAAGTACGAAACCATTAAAAAGCCCTATTACAAATCCAACTGGAGGACTATCATGATAAACAATGGAAGATATCTGTTTACTTCAGAATCTGTAGCAGAGGGTCATCCAGACAAGGTCGCAGACCAAATATCAGATGCTGTGCTGGATGCTATCTTGGATAAAGATCCTAGGGCAAGAGTTGACTGTGAAACGTTGGTAATGCAGGGAAATGTAGTAGTCACTGGCCAAATTACAACTTCTTGCTACGTGGACATACCTCGCATTGTTAGAAAAACATTGAAGGAAATAGGGTTGAATAATGCTAAAGATGGAATGGATTGGGAAACTTGCGGTGTTTTGGTTTCGATAACAGAGCAGTCTCCAGATATTGCAGTGGGAGTCAATGAAACTGAAGATCATGAGCAGGGAGCTGGAGACCAGGGAATGGTGTTCGGCTATGCAACAAATGAGACGAAGGAATTGATGCCTTTACCAATAATGCTTGCACATAATCTCGTAAAGAGGCTTTCTGAGTGCAGGAAGAACGGAATCTTGCCTTATCTAAGGCCGGATGGTAAGTCGCAGGTCACAGTTGAATATGTTGATGGAAAGCCAAAAAGGGCGCACACTGTCGTGATAGCTGCTCAGTACGTTGAAAATGTTGACAGAGAAAAGATGAGGGAAGACATAATAAATCAGGTCATAAAAAAGGTCATACCTTCAAATATGTTAGACAAAGAAACGAAATATTACATTAACGAGACAGGAAGGTTCGTTGTCGGAGGAACTTTGGCAGATTCAGGTTTGACAGGAAGAAAGATTATCGTCGACACCTACGGAGGCGTTGGGAGTCACGGCGGAGGATGTTTTTCTGGAAAAGACCCTTCGAAAGTCGATAGATCTGGCTGTTATATGGCCAGATATATTGCAAAAAACGTTGTTGCTGCAGGTTTGGCAGATCAATGTGAAGTCCAGATATCATATGCGATTGGCATAGCACAACCAGTTTCCGTGATGGTAAACACGTTTGGCACGGGGAAGATATCCGATGAGAGAATTCTTGAATTGGTCAAGAAGCATTTTGATATGAGACCTAAAGCAATTATAGATCATTTGAACTTGCTTAGACCAATATACAGAAAAGCAGCCGTATTTGGACATTTTGGGAGAGAAGATCCGGACTTCACGTGGGAAAGAACTGACAAAGCAGACATTCTCAGAAAGACGCTGGAACCCTGTAGCTCAGGATAGCTTCAAACTCGCGCACTCTTCCTGAAAACTGTCTTTTCGAAAGTGAAAAGGTTGGAGAAATACACTCAAAGCAGAACCTTCTTGGCCTTCAAGAAATTGATGGGGGTTACTTTGCTTCTGACGAAGTCTTGGTGCGGGGGGTGGAGCCCCCACCCAAGTTTGCCGGTAAAAAGACGAGGTCACTGATCCAGAGATTGGCCGCAACCGGGACACTTCCCCGACGTAACAAAGATGGTCGCTCCGCATTTTGGACATTTTGGGGCATCCGAAACAACAATGCTTCCTGAGACGCGAACTTCAGAAGGCTTGACAGCAGCACCCGTTGCAACACTCACAGTTCCAGCTACCTGTTTCCTCAGGCTGCTCTGTTGTCTTTTCGCTTTATAAGGAAGTGTGCGTAGTATAAGGGCAACAGCGTTCTGTTGCTGAGAGACCTGAAGAGCACAGCAGCGTTGCACGTTGCAATTAATGATGAGAGGAGTGATGGAAAATGGCGGAAAAATCGGGAATCGTTTTCATTGGAAGCAAAACACCAATGGACTATGTTCTGTCAGTCATGACAAGACTATCGGCTGGCAATGCTAAGG
>CAYHAK010000044.1:0-13927 GCA_964354625.1 uncultured Candidatus Bathyarchaeia archaeon | reverse complement strand
ATTGTATGTATTCTGCTGCAATCATGAAGAACCATCCGTCGCACCATGCGAGGTTCGCGCCTGAAATGACGGCAGGAGTGATAGCAGGCAGAATGACATGTCGCACGTATCGCCATCCTGTCAAACCGAAACTTTTCGCAGACTCGGTAACATTTGTGGGGATTCCGCGAATGGCCCCCAGCACGCCGAAAAATATGGCCCAAGCCATCGATGTGAAAAGCAGGACTATCACAGAGAGTTCGATTCCCCAAGGACCAAGAGCGAAGAGAAAGCCTATGACCATCGGGAAGTAGCCAAGTATTGGGATGGACTGCAAGAGGTCTATGAAGGGAGTTAGAACCAATGACGCAACTCTGTTTGTTGCAGCTAGTACTCCGAAGGAGACTCCCCATGCGACTGAGACAGCGAGCGTAATGAGGATTCGCGAAATCGTGGCAAACGTATATAGCGGAAGGTTTTTGATCTCTGGGTATGAGACGAAGGTTACAATTAGCCAGGTCATAACGGAAAGGGCGACCAACCCTACAACGAAACTAATCAAGAACCTTCGCAAGCATCCTCAGCCAACTGACCTCAAATACAGTAATACGAGCGACGTATTCGCCATTTAAGAATATCGGGCGCCTTCCAGCGTGCCTAGGCTGTCGATAATCATCTTATTGGCGTTCTTGTTCATGTTTTCTGTAGCGCGCGCGAAATGAACTGCTGGAATGTTTGGTGGGACTTGCTTCAAAGGAGCTTTTCGAGGCGGTTAGATATAGAACAAAAAAGCGAGAATGCGAAGGACAGGTTGAAGGCCGAGAAACTCCTTGATCAGCTGAGAGAATCAGTTTTCGCGGCGGGCGCAAGTACGTCTTCCTAGCCCAGACTCGCGACTTTAGTATATATGCTATTTTCGCTAGCCGATCGATCCAACCCTCCTAATGCGGTGGCACCCCCTCCCACACCCCAGCCATATATGCTGATTCGATCATAGATGAATTCGGCAAATTCTGAAAGATCGTTCTGAAAAGAATCCACCCCGATGATCGAAACTCTTTTCCCGTCAACGACGCCGGAAAAGATCCCAGGTCTCAGGCTTACCCAATCAGTACCCAAGTGGGTACCTCCGCTGATTCATTCACAAATAAGTATGTCCGAGTAACGATCGATTCTTTTATATGCGCGCGATTAACGAATTCGCCTCCTGATGGGCGAGACTGGGTTCTAATGGTTTAAATCCTGACATGACCACTACTAACCACGGTGCGCTGAAATGCCGGCCTATGTTTTCAACATACCCTTCCGAGACAACAAAAGGCTGCAACACGTCATCAACGAAGCTAAGAAAGATGTGAGGTTGCAGACATTGTGGAGATGCTCGAACATTATGGCAATTGACCGCATGGGCTTTACCGACCATGGTCCTACACACGTCAAAATCGTGGCTAATTCTGCGTTGAAGATGCTGCGGATACTCGCTAAGAAGAGAGTCGTACCAAGCATCGTCAAAAATTACAGCATGAAAAATGAAGATGCTGAAGTGGTTGTGGTTCTTGGCTCAATTTTCCACGACTTAGGCATGACGGTTGCAAGAGACGGACACGAGATATTCAGTGCCTCGTTGGCTTTGGAGTTTCTGGGGAATTATCTGCAGAGCATTTACTCTGAGGAAGAGCGAACAATCATTACTTCTGAGGTTCTGCATGCGATTGTTTCTCACGAAGAGCCACGCGAGCCCTTGACTCTGGAGGCGGGCATCGTGCGCATAGCAGACGCTTTGGACATGGAGAAGGGAAGGGCGCGAATACCTTTCCAAGCCGGGAAAGTGGATATCCATTCTGTTTCTGCACTTTCAATCGAGAGAGTGGATATTCAAGAAGGCGATGAAAAGCCAGTTGTCGTGAACATCAGAATGTCTAATCCCGCAGGCGTTTTTCAGATTGACCAGCTGCTGAAGCCCAGAATAGAGAATTCAGGGCTTCGAGACTATGTCCACGTTGTAGCTGAGATAACAGGAAAGAAAGAGCAGAGAATACTGGAAAAGTTCGAAATCTGAGTGCCTAATTGCGCGCACCATTTATGAACAGCGGAGTTGCTGGAGACATGTCCACCAAGGACGTGTTCTATTTTTGTCTCGTACGCACTAGCGCCTTCCTTGCTCAATCTCGATAAGCAAGCTGATAAATGGTCGAATTACATTAATACCTAGCTGTAGCGAATCGCCCATGCCGAAACTGCTCGTTCTGTACTATACCCGAACCGGTAACACTGGGAAGATGGCCCAGGCCGTGTCGGAGGGCGCCAAGGCGGTTCAGGGAGTCGGGGTCGAACTGAGCTACTATGAGCCTGTTGAGTCGCTGGGCGGCTTTGATGCTATCATCACAGGTGCGCCTACATATCACCATGACATGCCCCTAGACATTAAGAACCTTTTTGAGGAAGCGGCGGTCAAGAACGTTGTGCTTAAGGGCAAGCTGGGCGCGGCCTTCGGCTCTTATGGATGGAGCGGCGAGGCCCCGAAAATGGTGATCGAGATCATGAAGAACAAGTTCGAGATGAACGTTTCTGAGCCTCCGCTACTCACAAAGTACACTCCAGACCAGCTGGCCTCCAGAAGTGCCGCAAACTGGGCAAAGGAATGGCCGAAAAACTTATGCACACGACCACGGAATCCTAGACGAAGGAGACGATTCCATTGTCGCAGAAAGATGAGCTGGTTAGCTTTCTCAAGAGGCAGATTGAAGTTGAGAACGAGATTGTGAGGTCGCTGAATGGTTCGCTGGGCGAAATCCCGAACCCTACTGTCAAAGGCGTTCTGAAAGGCATCTCGCTGGATTCCGTGAAGCATGCGGAGATGTACGCCTCAGCCGTCACACTTCTTACAAGCATGTCGCAGGCGCTTACACAGGAGCATTTGGACGAGCAGAGAGACCTCGTGGAGAAACACATCATGCTGGAGGCAGACCTCATCGGAAAAATCGAGAAAAGACTGCCCACGGTTGAAAACAAGAAGGTGAGGCTTCTGCTCAGTGCGATACTCGAGGATGAGAAACGGCACCACGGACTTCTGAAGAGCATACTTGAGATAATTGTTCATGGGGAAACGATAACAGAGGACGACTGGTGGGACGTAATGTGGAAGAACGTTCCCTTCCACGGTTCGCCAGGCGGCTAGGCAGGCGCTTGATGTGTGAAGGAGGTGGGTCCATGGCTGAAAAGAAGCAACTCGTCACTGATCCAGTCTGCGGAATGAAGATAGATCCTGCAACAGCGGCTGGCAAGGTTCAGTATCAGGGGCAGACAATCTACTTCTGTGCGAAGCACTGCGAACAGGAGTTCAAAAAGAACCCCAAGAAATATGTGACAAAGCCAGCGAAATAGTAGCAACAAGATATGAGAGGTTCAAGAACGCGCCCTCCGCTGCCTTCGCGCGCAAAGGAACAGCCTTTCGGTCTGTTCGATTTGTCGGTTTGTTTTTTGCGGGTGTCGAGAAGTTGGGCGTACGTCATGACGGCCCTCGGAGAAAGGAGGGAGAGAGGATTTAGTTAGACTTATTGCTTTCCGTCATGACGTACGTCATAGAAAAATATGACATACGTCATGCTTATATATCTTTCTCACAAGACTACTACGAAGGAGATGCTGACTTGATAATTCCGTGCGAGATCGCAGTAAAATCCGTCGTCCCTGCCGTGAAGGCGCTGATGGCTAAGGAACTTGTGGAGAAGCATGGCTTCAAGCAGGGCCAAACAGCTGAGCTTCTTGGAATATCTCAGTCTGCCGTGAGCAAGTACACTCGAAAGATCAGAGGATACTTGATAAGAATCGACAACGTGGAGGGCGTTCAAGTTCACATAGATAGCATGGTCATGTTGGTCACGAGCGGAGAATTCGACAGAGCAGAGTTTTTGAGACTTTTCTGTCAAGCGTGCGAGGCCGTCCGCAGAAAGGGTTTGATGTGTGAGTGGTGCGGAAAAGCGGCACTGATCCTGAGAAACGACAAATGCGACCTCTGCTTCAGCAACAGCCCAACTGATCTCGTGAGTAAGAGGAAGACAAAACCAAGTAGCTATTCAAAGAGGCCATCCAGAAGGTAAAGCAAGCGTGTCTTCGTTTGACGAAAAATCGGTCTTGGACATACTTGAGAAAGCCAGCAAAAGCGTGGTCAACATAAGCGTCGTCAAGCATGTTCACCACATGTTCTATCAAGCCGTGCCAGTTGAGGGCACGGGTTCCGGAACCATAACCGACACGAAGGGCCACATCCTCACCAACAACCATGTGGTTGGCGGTGCGGACAAAATCAACGTGACGTTGTGGAACGGCGAGGTAGCCGAGGGGAAGCTCGTGGGCTCGTGCTCAGTTCATGACACTGCAGTAGTAGAGATTGGGAAAGAAGGCTTGCCTGCGGCAGAGCTAGGAGACTCAGACAAGCTACGCGTCGGTCAAAGAGTTTATGCCATTGGGAACCCATTCGGCTTGGCAGGCGGCCCCACGGTCACGTCTGGCGTAATAAGCGCTGTGAACAGGACACTCGAAGCGCAAAGAGGATTGTTGGAGAACTTGGTGCAGACGGACGCGTCCATAAACCCTGGCAACAGTGGCGGGCCACTCGTGGATCTTGACGGGAAGGTTGTGGCCATAAACACAGCCATAATTCCGTTTGCTCAAGGCATAGGCTTTGCTATTCCGATCAATACGGCAAAGGCATGCACTGGTGAGATGATCACGACTGGCGTTTCCGCAAGACCTTGGCTTGGGATAATAGGCCTCAGCCTGACCGAAGAGATGGCACGCTACTATCACCTCCCAGTCGACCGAGGCGTACTTGTCTCGAAAGTGGTTGACGATAGCCCGGCGGATCGCTCTGGCATTGTAGCAGGCGACATAATTCTCAGACTTGACAGCGCGCCAGTCTACCACATTGAGGACCTGCAGAGAGAAATCCATCTCAGAAAGATTGGTGACAAAGCAAGACTCGCCGTCTACCGTCGAGGGCGAGAGCAAACCTTCGAGGTATCGTTGAGCAGAATGCTATAGGACGTTAACAAACCATAAATAACATCCTGTAGCACAATCCACTCCAAGCGAAACATGAGCGTGCTGCAGAGTGGCCTCGGAGCAGAAGATTGGCAGGAAACCCAACCTTTCAGCACTGGCCCTAGTCTCCTTCGCAGTCTCATTCGTAATCGCCAGAATCTTCACGACTCTGAGCCCGAAAACAGTCGTGGTCACTTATGGCATCCATATACACCATTTCTGGTATGGCCTGATCATGCTGGCCATTGGCGGCTGGTTGGGAATCAGCTACACTGACGAGCGGATAGACAGGCTGGCGGCGATACTTTTCGGTGCTGGGGGCGGCATAATAGGAGATGAAGCAGGGCTTCTGTTGACCCTTGGCGACTATTGGACGACCCTTACCTATACAGTTGTGGTCACGTTCTTGGCTATAGTCTCAGTGACGATATTGTTGATTAGATATTCAAGGAGTATCGGCACGGAATTCAGTCACTTCGCGAGGGGCAACATAAGCCTTTACTTCGGCGTCTTTCTCGCTGCTGTCTCAACGGCAATAATTTTGGAGACTGACGACTTCGTGATGGTGATTGTTTCGATTGCGCTTATCATCACGGCTTTCGTTATGATATTGACCTATTTCGTTCAGAGAATCATGAGGCGACGCCGGAAAAGGCGTGGCTGAAAACGTTTAATATGCTTTCTTTCATAGTTTGTCACGTGATTGGTTATGACCACAGTGACAGACGTGAACGTTGCCAACTGGAACAGTGAAGTCGCGAAGTCTACGGTTCTGACCGCTGTCTACTTTTGGCACAACCAATGCCCATGGTGTCTGAGGTTTACGCCTGTAGTGGACGCAGTTTCCGAGGAGTATCATGGCAAGGTGAAGTTTGTCCAGTTGAACATCCTTGCAGATGTGACGAACCAAGAGATCGCCAGCAACTATGGTGTTATGAGTACGCCTACTTTGATGTTTTTCTGCAGCGGGAGGCCGACCGGGCAGACGGTGGGCATGATGTCTAAGGAGGATTTGGAGAAAGCATTAAACGATATTCTGGGCAGGTACCGGACTTGCCTTGCACAAAGCACCCAGCTGAGGCCGTCCTACGTCGTGTAGTGCCTCTTAGGCGGAGACCAAGTCCGTGAGCAATGACACAATCAAAGATGCCTTGGCGAAGTATCGCATCGTAGCAGTATTGGGTCTGTCGCGCAACCCGGCGAAGGCTAGTTTCAGCGTGGCTGAATACCTGAAAGCCCACGGCTTTCACATCGTGCCTATCAATCCTTTCGTTGACGAAGTGCTTGGTGAGAAGAGCTACAAGAGTCTCCTAGACATGCCTGTTGAGCTCCAAAAAACGGTGGAGATCGTTGATATTTTCAGATCTTCAGTAGACGTTCCACCCATTGTCGAACAGGCAGTTCAGTTGAGGAGGCTGTACGGTAGGCCTTCTGTTGTTTGGATGCAACTTGGATAGTGAATGAGCAGGCGGCTGCTCTGGCCCAAGGCGCAGGCTTGGCAGTGATCATGAATCACTGTATGATGCAGGAACACAAACGCCTTTTCAGCAGTGATGCTTAATCATATAGACACAAGGCGCGCGCGCGGGGGTTTCGCAACGATCACTTGCCAAGCTTTGTTGTCCACTCAACCAGCTTCTCAAGCAGAGACTTTATCTTCTTCCGTGTCTTCTCGTCGACGACCCTGCCGTTCTCGTCGATTTTCTCGCCTGCGGAAGCCGCGATTACTTCTGGCCTGTTGACCGGATGCATGTTCAAGGCCACAAGTGTCTGTCGAAGATGATACTGTGCACGTGCGCCCCCAAGCATACTGTCCGAAGCACTCATCAAAGCAACTGGCTTGTTCTCAAACACATTATCGCCATACGGCCTTGAAGCCCAGTCAATTGCGTTCTTCAAAACGCCCGGTATCGAGTAATTGTATTCGGGCGTGGCGATCAGCAACGCATCTGCCGCTCTGATTTTTCTTTTGAGATCTTTGACTTTTTCTGGCGATGTTTCTTCTAGGTCTTGGTTGAAAGGCGGGATGTCTTCGAGGTCGAAGATCTCGAGCTTTGCGCCTTCAGGCAACAGCTCTAGAGCGGCTCTCAGTAGGGCCTTGTTGTAGGAGTCCTTGCGGAGGCTGCCTGCAAAACCTAGGATGGAAATCATCTTGTCCACTGGTGACGTATCTCTGTGGCTGGTTTAAATCGGTTCCTGCCTCTTCTTGCTTTGTTTCTGGCTGAATGTGAAGGCTGAGGGGCAGAGTTTATTCAGCACACAGGTTTGGCACTCAGGTTTTCTCGCGTCGCAGGCATGCCTGCCTAGGAAGATGAGGAGATCGGTTATTCTTGCCCACTTGTCTTTGGGCACGATTCTCATGAGGTCTTGTTCGATCTTGCCTGGGTCTTCATTCTCGGTTAGCCCCAGCCTCTTGGATGTGCGGCGGACGTGTGTGTCCACAGCTATGCCTTCAGTTACGCCGAAGGCGTTCTGAAGCACGACGTTGGCGGTCTTTCTGGCGACGCCGGGCAGATCTAGCAGCTCCTCCATGGTTAGGGGCACCTGTGAATGGTGTTTATCCACGAGAAGCCTGCAGCATTGCTTGATGTTTTTGGCCTTGTTGTGGTAGAAGCCGGTGGAGCGTACGTCGCTTTCTAGTTCCTTCAAATCCGCGTTCGCATAGTCTTCGGCGCTTGTGTACTTTGTGAACAGGCTCTTGGTGACGATGTTCACTCTTTCGTCGATGCACTGGGCCGAGAGAATAGCGGCCACGAGCAGTTCGAGGGGATTGGCGTAGTGGAGTGCGATTTTCGCGTTGGAATACTGCTTCTCGAGAAGTGGGATGATTTTGCGGATTCGGGTTTTGGCGTCGACAGGTGCTGCTTGCGTTTTTTCTGTTTTCCGTGTCGCCATGGTGTTTTTCTTTGGTCTGTCTGTGCCTAAAAGGTTTGCAGAAAGCTTTTACTCTCAAGGCCTAAGAATGTACTCGGGTGGTATTGTTGGAAACTAAGCTTATGGTTGATGGTGAGGAGATCAGTTTGAACGAGTTTGTGACGAGAATCCTGAGCGGTTCAGTGGCTGGCGCGGTGACATCGCTACGCGGGGTAAAGAAGGGCTGGAAGGTCATTGAGATAAAGGTGACAAGATAGGCCTTGGGCTAGCCGCTGGCATACGTTTGCAGCGTTATTTCGGCGAACATCTCGCGTTTGGCCTTGCATATTGGGCATACGTAGGGCGGGTCTTCGCGGAACACGACGTAGCCGCATTGCTTGCAGTACCATAGCTTCTTTTTGACCTGCGAAGGTTCCAGTTGAACGGCAACGCCTGACGGCGTTCCGGATGCTAGTGGCTGTGCGGTTTTGCTGTAGGCTCTTTCCTGCTTTTCTTCTGGTCTGCGTTCTGGAATAGGCTGCAATGATGTTTTACCTTCAGCTATGTCTTTTTTGACATAGAGTGCACAGTAGCACGTTCCGAACTCGGCCACGTCGGGGTCGCGGTAGTCGCATGGGCAGATTATGTCTCGGTCCAGTTCGAGTTTGCCTGTGGCTATTCGGCAAGGGCAGGCGGGGTAACCGTAGCGTTCCTCGTTCTTCTTCAGGCCTTCAAGAATATCGTTAAGAAAGGCAGGGTCAGGGTTCAGATAATACCCATAGGTTTTGGCGTCGCTTTCTGCTCTCTGTCTGACTCTCTCGAGCTCTATCAAATCCCCAAAGCCTCTTTTATCAGGTCCTTGCGAAAGCCAGTTATCACAGTCTTGCCGTCAACAATGACCGTAGGAAAGCTTGGCGCTGCCCCTCTTTTCTCAATGTCCTTCCTGATCTTCTCGTGATCTTCATCATTGGTCAAGTCAACATCCACGTACTCGAACTCGATGTGGTTATCTTTGAAGAACTGCTTGGTCATCCTGCACCATGCGCACGTGCTGAGAGCGTAGATCAAGACCTTGTGTTTCTTGTTTGTGCCTTCAACTTTGATTACGTTCATCTTCTCACGAGCTGATTTCTACCTATGGCTTCTTTGAGGCGTGATATAACGGTTTGGCCTTTCAGCGTCAGGATTCGTGGAGGTTGGTGAAGGCTCTCTGGACGACTTCTGTCATAGCCGGGTGGATGTGCATGGCTCGTACGATGGGTATGAATGTCTTGTCTTCAGTGGTCATGGCGTTGACGATTTCCTGGATCATCACTGATGCTTGCGGGCCTATTATGTGGCCGCCCAGCAGCTTGTCCGTGTCTTGTTCCACGATGACCTTGACGAAGCCCTTCGGTTCGCCCATAGCTGAGCCCAGCGCAGCGTCCTTGTAGTGCGAGAGGCCTATCAGTATCTTCTTGCCCTGCTGTTTGGCTTCTGCCTCTTTCAAACCAACCGAAGCGATTTGCGGATGCGTGAACACTGCATGCGGCGCGGCTGAATAGTCCACCTTGGCCTTGTGTTCGTGGTTGCTGTTGTGCCAAGCGATCTCAGCCTCATAGTTCGCAACGTGTTTGAACATCTGCTTGCCTATTGCGTCGCCCAGTGCCCAGATGTTCTTCTTGCGGGTCTCCATGTACTCGTTCACTTTGATGTAGCCTCGCTCGTCAAGCTCCACGCCTGTTCTCTCTGGCTTAAGCAGATCAGAGTTGGGAACACGGCCTGCAGCCACTAGCAAAGCTTCGGCTGAGAATTCGCGCAGCTGTCCTGTTTCGCGGTTCTTGGCCACGATGATTTTAAGGTTGTTGTTCTCTTTGGCTTCTACTGCCTCGTGGTTCGTGAGAATGTTCATCTTTTTTGACATTTCCTGTTTGAGTAATTCGGAGATTTCGGGTTCCTCTGCAGGCAGTAGTCGTGGGCCACGCTGGAGGATGGTCACACTTGTGCCTATGCTTGAGAAAAAGTGTCCGTACTCGGCTGCAATGTAGCCTCCGCCGATGATGAGCATGCTTCTGGGCTGGGTTTCCAGTTTCAGGACGGTGTCGCTCGTGAGGTAGCCCACATCAGCGAGGTCTTTGACGGGCGGGACGTCAGGTCTGGCGCCGGAAACGATGAAAACGCGGTCGCCGCGTATAGTGCGGTCGCCCACGCGCATCGTGTAATCTGAGATGAACTCGCCCACGTCTTTGAACCACGTTATGTTCGGGTCAGCCTCCACGGCGCCGGCCTGATGCGTGCTGTCCTCGGAAACAAGCTGTTGCATGCGCTGCATGATCTTCATGAAATCTATCGACGCGATGCTCGTATTCACGCCTATGCTTCTGGCTTCTTCAGCGATGGCCAGCACGTCTGCGGGGTAAATCAGCATTTTCGACGGGATACAGCCGCGGTTCAGGCATGTGCCCCCCATCCGGCCAGACTCAACCACAGCCGTCTTCAAATCGCGGCCAGCCGCAGCGGCCGCAATATTCATTCCCGAACCAGAACCGACCACGAGAACGTCAAACCTGTCCATAACATCAACTCAGGTTGTCTACTGGTAACTGCGACAAGAATGCAAATAACCTTTTTCGGAGCAGAGTCAATAGGAGCGTGCTTACTCCTTTTCTTCCGCATGTCTGAAGTCTGTGGAGAGCCATGATAGTAATAGCACTATGGTTCCTGCGGCGGCACATGCTAGAAACAGGTTTCTAGTTCCCGTGTAGCCTACTATTGCGCCCGCGAGGATCATGCCAAACGGTGAGGCAGCAGAGGCGAATGACATAAGCACTGAGTTGACTCGACCCTGCATCCCGGCAGGCACGACCACTTGAATGATGGTGCGTAGGGTTATGTTGGCAGGCGCTACGCTGATGTCCATTATGAACGCGCCTAGGGCCATGAACCAGAATAGGCCTGTGGGCGTTACGGCGAGAAGTGCGTATCCGACGTAGGCGATCATGATGCAGGCCATCGTCGCAAGCATTTTCTTCTTGAACTCCTTGACCAGTATCATCAGTATGCCGCCGATGAACGCCCCAGCCTGCGCGGCCGCCATCACCAGCGCCAGCTCGTTGACGCCTCCGAAATGGTCAAACTTGACGAAGTAGGACAACAGCGTGGAAACGGGCATGAACAGGAAATTCAGCAGAGTTGCAGTGAAAATCAGCGGCACCAGGCCTCGCTTGCGCCTGATGAAGCCTAGACCCTCAATCAGATCTCTCCTAAAAGACGGCTTTTCGTGCATCTGTCTCACTGAAGGGATTTTTATGAGCAACAGCGGTATGATGGCCACCAGAAAGGTGGCGGGGTCAATCCACAAGGCCTGCTCAATCCTCAAGAAGGCCAGCAGGACCGCCCCTATTATAGGCCCTGTGAGGTTCATCACCCCGCTGAGAAGGTAGCTTAGGCCATTCATGCGGCTCAGCTTGTCGCGGGGAACCATAATGGGCACGATGGCCTCGGCTGCAGGCACATGGAAGGCTTGGCATATGCTCCTCAGCACAAGCATCAACAAAACAAACCACACGGAAATCGCGCCCAACGAAAACAGTGCAATCAGCATCACTGTAGCCAACGCCTGCAGAAAATCCACAACCGCAATCAACGCCTTGCGGCTTACCCGATCCACCAGCACGCCTGCAAAAGGCGCCAACACGATCATGGGCGCAAAACCAGCCAGCATTGCCGCCGACAGATACAATGCACTGCCTGTCTCCACCGTGATCCACCATATGACCACAAACTGCACAACAGACGATCCCAACATCGAAGCCTGTTGCCCGCCGAAGAAAGCTAAGTAACTCCTGAACGACGATCTGTCAGCTTGCGGCTCCATGCGCAATCATCTTTCCTTGATAGAAAACCACTCATGCTTTTATCGTTTCGCCACAGACACGGCCACAAAGAGGCATCCTCCAGAGTTACCAGTCAAAGCTCAATCAACAAATGACGCTGCTGTACGACGGTTCGCGCGCGCTCTATCATGTGCACAGGCGACCCGTTCTCTTCTGACCGCTTTTGATGTGTATTCGTCTTGGCCCGATCATGCTCATGATACGAGATGCCTAAGAAGGTTTATTAGTTTAGATTCAGAGCATGTTTTGTCGATTAGGAGGAAAAGATAATGATGAGAAAAATAGTGCTTATCAGTATCGCTTTAGCTTTCTTGCTTACTCTTGGAACAGCAACACAGATGACCTACGCACTCTATCCGACGACCGACCCGTGGCCAATGTGGAGGTACAACAACACGCGGTCTGGGTACACAACCTCCTCTGCACCTAACAATAACAAGACGTTATGGACGACAGAGCAGTTCTATCCATCCAGTGTACCGATCGTCGTAGACGGCAAAGTGATAGTCACGGGCACTGGCCCGAGGATGTACGCCTTAGACGAAACCACAGGCGTGGAGATTTGGAGGTCATTCACGTTCACCGGTTCGCCCGCAGGAGACCCAACTTACTTGAACGGCATAATCTACGTAGGCACAACGGGCGGTTATCTCTATTCCATCAACGCAACAACAGGCCAAAAAATCCATGAAGCCGCTTTAAGCCCTGCCCAGATAGCCACAAGTCCAGCTGTCGCTGACGGGAAAGTCTTCTTTGGAACGTATAGCACTGGTAACAACCGTCTCTACGCATATGACGCGACAAATCTGCAGTTTATGTGGTATTTTGGGACAGGCGGAGCAATCTATTCTTCACCGGCAATCGCTGGCAACATGCTCTACTTCGGATGTGACGACAAAAAGATTTACGCACTGGACATCTCTAACGACTTGGGCGCCTCTGTAGTGTGGACATACACCACAAAGGGCAATGTACGCTCCACACCGTGCATTGCCGGGGACAAACTGTTCATAGGCTCTTCCTATGCAGATGCTTCGATTTTTGCCTTGAACGCGACAACAACAAACCCCTATGGCCAGCTTATCTGGAAATGGACAGTTTCTTCATATGCTATCGACACGACTCCAGTGTTCCTAAACAACATTGTTTATGTGACTGCCGGATATGACAAAGCTTATGCTCTATTCGCTAACGCACCCGCTGGGAATTACACTGAGAACGACGTGACAATCAAAAAGTGGAGTCAAACAATAACTGGGGGCTCTTTTCCGACCACGCCAACAATTGCCGACGGCAAAATGTTCTTCGGCGGAGGAGGAAACTACAAGCTATACGCATTAGACATCAGCGACGGCAGCATAATCTGGACTTCCACACTCAGCTATACTCCCCATGAACCGGTAATTGCGGACGGAAGACTTTTCGTCGGCAACTACTACGGTCTCACTGCCTTCGGAAACTACTATCCGCCCCAAACCTACTACTACACGGTCACCCCTGTAGCCGGATTCACATCCACGATTAAGCTGGTAATAGCCAACGCGACACCCAGCCAGACGATTCAGACAAACCTCTTGGCAACTCAAAAGAAAATGAACTTCACTATCACGGGAATAGACTATACACAGGGCATGGCGAATGTTACGATTCTGAACGAGATGCTAGGCGGACCCTACACGGTTAGAATCGACGGAGGATTACCATCGCCAAGCCCAGTCGTGGTAAGCAACGACACCCACTCATCCATATACTTCACCTACTCCCATAGCACACACAACATTGAAATCTTAGGCACCACAGTGATACCGGAGTTCTCTCCAGCCTTGATACTACCTCTGCTAATGGTCATGTCTCTAGCAGCAGTCATATTCGCAAGGAAGAAACTGCGTCAGAACTGATCTTCACACCTTTTTTCTTTCTCAGAACAGCCAACAGTAGCATCAATTCAGCGCACGCGAGATAATCGGCACCATCGTCCTACCAGAGCACCCACCAACCGCTATTCTGCCACTGGTTTTGGACACTAACACTCTTCGCACTTGCAGCCGCAAAGAGGGAATTCAAAACATAAACTTCCTCCATCCTTTCTCACTTTTCCAACCCAACAAACACGGGCATCTGACAGAAGACAGCACGCAGACTTCCGCAAACCAAAAGTGCTCACAGGAATCTCGACG
>CAYHAK010000043.1:0-14184 GCA_964354625.1 uncultured Candidatus Bathyarchaeia archaeon | reverse complement strand
CTGTTAACCAGTCGGTCATAGGTCCGAGTCCTATCGGCGGCGCCACAACACTATCTGCGACATTTTTTGGACTGCGGGTTTACTTAGGCGCGCGCTAACAAAAGTCTAGACAAGTGATTCCTTATGCAATGCATAAAGCGTTGTTCAACCTTGAGAGTGTCGTTCAAGCATGAAAAGCCTCCGCCGAGAATCATGTACCGACACGGCAGACTAGACCAGAATGCGAAAGATTTCCTGAAAAACAGGAAAATAATAAGGAAAATGAGCGGAAAACTGCAGAATAACCACAAATATTGAGTGTTTTCACCGTCGTTATTGATGGTACGTATACTCTAAATGAACGCCTAAAAGACGCCTAAAACACCTCTTGATATTTCTATCCATTTTCAGCGCGCGCGCTGTGTTTCCTATTTCCCCCCTCGACATATTGTGTCGTTTGAATCAAGGCATATTATCCATTGCGTCCATAGCCTAATTCGGTGAGGGTGAAGATGCAGTCCAAAGAGAAAACCGCTTTTGAAAGATTCGTAGATGCGTTCGTTGCCCGCTACAAAGAGGAATTGAAATACGTTGGACTAGTGCCTGAGGAAGAAGTGCTTCGACTATTCTTTGAGTTTAAAGGTTCAGATAAAACGTCTGAGCAATGGTTTGAACAGCAAGAACTGAGCTAACTCGCACGCGCTTCGCTGAATGGCCGCGCGCTAACCTTCTGAACGTGTGCGCGCGCTGAGTGTGAGTGTGTGTGAGTGAGTGTGTAAGAGTGCGGTTGGTTGAGAGAGCGTAATTGGGTTTGGGGGTAAAGTTTTATCCATCCAACCAACCTCACTCACTTTTTCCTGATATGAATTGACAGTAGCCGTAGCCTATTGGCGCGCGTGTTTTGTTTTGACGAAGTCTCAAAGAGCGCACACGGTTCTGTGAGCCAGTCTACAGGCTTTTGAGATATTGGACAAGATCCTGTGCGACATCGTTTCGTAGGTTGTCATTTGGCGCTTCGATGCCGAAAACCCATATGCCTGATCTCCAGAAGAACGCAGTACTGCCTCCTTTGCTTGCCGTAAACCAATCATTAGTCTTCGTGGAAGACGATGCGCCTCCGTACCAAGCATCATCCTCAGATACAACGCCGAGGGTGTCTGATGCCTCTGAAGCAGATTGCGTCTTGATTATGTGCACTGTCGCTTCGTCGTACTGAGCGCTTGTATGTGTTATATTGAAACTAGTAGTGTCGACGGTGACAACCTGCTCTCTCGTGTCATTGCTGTCTGTAACCATGTTTCTGTCGGCAAGTGTCATTGGAAGAAGCTCGTCAGTAGTCCTAGTAGTGGCGAGGTTAATTCCTGAGAAATCGACGGGCGGAGTGAATAGGCGGGGAAGAACAACAACCACCGCAGCTATTACTATAACGACCGCAACCACAACAACCGCGATTATGGCAACGAGTTTCTTGTTCGTCAAACTACCTCCTTTCAGAACTTTCGTTCGAACTTGAATCCTCCATGCTTCTCTTCTTTAGCGGAAGAAATCTCGTTCCTGACCATTGGTTCTATCAAAGGCCATAGCCAGTCTACGAACTCACGTATGTTCTTTGTTTGTAAGAGTACATCTCCTGGTCCTTCGATGTCGATTACCAAACCTTCGCCACTGAACAGAGTTGCTTTGATGCCGCCGACTTTTCGTACATTGTACTTGCAGGTGTCGCTGAAAGCTGCCAAGTGAAAGTTGTCGACAATCAAGTGTTCTCCGGCTTTCAAGGTTCGTTTCTCAATGGCTCCGAAAACGTTGATCCATACGTTTCCCTGTCCTGTGGCTTTGAGCATGAACAGGCTCTGACCAAAAATCCCTTTAGTAAATCCCTGCCATTCGGTGTCTATTGTGACTCCCGGGCTTGAGGCCACGAAAGCCTGTTTCTGAATCGCGTATCTACTGCCACTATTTATCTCCAATCTTTCCATGTCGCCGATGGGGGCGGAGACCAGCCCCACTTCTCCCTGGCCGCCGTGGGCAACTAGGTCATTAACCCAGAAACTTTGACCGCCAAGAAGCTTGGTTTTTAGGCCGCCAAGGATGCCTCCTCTTGACCTGGTCTTGACTTCAACGTTAGATGAGGTGAACGCCATTGCTCCAGATTCTGCGACAATTGACTCTTCAGGTTCTAAACGCGCAACGAGCAATGCGTATGCTGGTCTGTGCTTAATCTCAAACTCCAACTTTCTCCCTCACAAGTATCATCAACTACATCAGCCTGATTCATATATATAGCTTTGGGAACAGAATTCTATCAGAAGATAAGCTTCTGGATTGAATGTGGGGAACTTGCCATGCTATGTCTTCGCGCGCGCTCACTCATCAACCATTCAGTATTCCCTTTCCTCGGACTACCATATATCCCCAGTATCTTCAAGTTTAACTCCTTATTATTGCTGTTAGGGGGGTTTACATATGAGCACGTGCGCCACAAAACTCCTTCTATTGAAAAAAATAGAGCTCTGGCTTCTCTTGCCGAGATGTAAAAGAGAATGGCGAAACTGTCTAACGCAGGAGTTCGGGGGCGTCTCCAGTTTGCGGGGCTCAAAGCGCGCGCTAGGCTATGGTTTCTTTGTCTTGTTCTTTTGTTTCTTCTTGGAAGCTGCTTTCTTGGCTTCCACGGCTTTTTTAACCAAGTTCATTCACCACTATATAGTTCTATGATTTTCTTTTAAGGATTGCCTTTGGCTACCTTCCCAGGCAAGCATTGGTACCGCGCGCGTGACAAATACTCCACCTAACCAGTGTAGTAGCAGAGATTATCCATTGGGAGTTTTGTAGTCGATTACTGAATATACTTCGTACTTGTCTCCAAGGGCTTCCCTTCCGTGAAGGTATCCCAGTTCTATTAGAAAGCCCATGCCCACGATTTTTCCGCCAAGCTTTTCGACCAGTTCAGCATTGGCCTTGATCGTCCCGCCTGTCGCTAGCAAATCATCGATAACTAGAACTCTTTGCCCTGGCTCGATGCAGTCTTCATGGATTTCTATAGTGTCGGATTCGTATTCTTTTTGGTAAGTGAGGTTCACTGTCTTTGAAGGCAGTTTTCCTTTCTTCCTGATAGGAACAAAACCGACTTCAAGCTCATAAGCCAGTGCTGCTCCAAATATGAACCCTCTGGCTTCACTCGACACTATGACGTCTACGTTCTTGTCTCGAAAACGGTCAGCCATTCGTTCGATGCATTCTCTAAAAGCGTGCTTGTCTTTCAGAAGCGTAGTTATGTCCCAGAAAACGACGCCCTTGAATTCGGGTATTCGCCTTATTTTCGCCTTGAGATCCATGTTTTCATTCTTCATTCTCTTGATACGAGATCCATTCAGATCAAAGCGCTCTGGAGTGCGCTCTTGCACTCGCATCCTCTTTCTTTTGGTATGCTTGGAATTGCTGAAGTGATTATTCTTTTGACTTGTCCTATGTTTGCTTTCATAGTTTTCCGGACTTCGGCTGTGCTGACTGGGTGGTCTCTCCATACATCGTAGTCTGTAACAGTTGCAATTGAGCAATAGCATATTTCGGCTTCTCGGGCAAGAACGCATTCCGGAACAAGAGTCATACCTACGACATCTGCTCCCCAAGTCCTGAACAATCTGGATTCAGCTTTTGTTGAGAATCTTGGCCCTTCTATGCAAACATAGGTCCCAGTGTTGTGGGTTCGGAGGTTTAAGGCGTCAGCTGTTTCAATCAGGGTTCGCCTTAGTTCTGGACACATTGGTTCGGCCACTGATATGTGGCATACCTGCTTTCCTGCGTAAGATGACTGTTCTCGTCTGGTTGTTCTATCTATGAATTGGTCGATGAATACTACATCTCCAGGTTTGAGTTCTTCCCTCAGAGAGCCAACCGTCGAAGGTGCTAGTATCCTTCGAACGCCGAGCTTTTTGAAAGCAAATATGTTTGCTCTCGAATTGATGTCAGTTGGCCTTATTGTATGTTTTCTTGAGTGCCTCGGCAGAAATGCTACATGTCTGCCTTTCAATTCTCCAATCATAATTGAATCAGAAGGCGGGCCATATGGCGTGCGTACTTTTATTTCCTCAATGTTCTTGAGGAGTTTCGGATCGTAAAATCCCGTTCCGCCGATAATTCCGATCTCCGCATGCATGAGAATCTACTATCAGTGCTCGATTTATAAAAATGCCGACGTCAACATTGAGCGCGCGCGCTCTTGACATAGCCAGCGATCGATTATCCTGTTTCTCGGCTAGAAGCGCGCGCTGAGCCTGAGATTCCGATGTTTTCAGTCACGCGGCAGTTTAGAAGGCTATGTGACACAGAAAAAGGGGGGAGAGAGGGAGGAGAAAGGAAGGTGAGCGCTATTCCCCAAAGACGAATGATCCTCTGTCATTCATCAGAATAGTATGGTCTGGCCTTTTCATCAGCACCTTGTTTCTGTCTGCCACAAACACCATGTTCGGCGCCTTGTAAACGATTTTGGCGCCATTGGCGACCAGTATCTCCAGCTCATGAGTCTTGCCTGCGAAGGCAAAAACGGTGCCTTTGGACTCGCCGTAGCATCCGCCAGTGTGTATTCTTCCTTTTCCGAGAAACCTGTCAAACAGTTTTTCCGCGTCGGCAGCGAATTCCTTCTGATTTCCATAGCCTTTTTCGGTCAGGTCTTCAACGGTTGCCGTGGTCAGGTATCGTTGGGTTTCTTCTGTGGTTCCGAGCATTAGAAGCGGCTCGGTTATCTCCTTTTCAACGGGCTTGCCGATGGCCCCGTCCTTCGTTTCAACTATCGTGTCCAGGACTAGTCTGCCGTGTCCGTGGAAAACATAGCCCTTCAACTCATCGTCAAGCTTTATGCCTACGGCCAGCGCACCCTTGTCTACTTCAATTAGGCCTTTTTCCGACTTCCACAGCTTTAAAAGGTCGGTCGTCTTCATGATCTTGTCGTCAAGTTGATATTGCCTGCAGATCATTCACCATTCCTCCTTTCCAGGAATCTGGCGACTTGTCGAGCCATTTTGTAGGCGGTTCTCCCAGGTATGGTGATCAGGTAGCGTCCTCTGACCTTTTCTTGGACCACAAGCCCTGCTTCTTCAAGCACTTTCAAGTGGCTTGAAAGCGTGCTAGTTGTGATCTCCGAAAGCTTCTCCTGAAGCTCGTTGATGTATCTGCCTCCGCCCATGAGTTCATTGAGTATCTTCAGTCTGTGCTCGTGGCCAAGCGCACTCATGGCCTCGGCGGTCTTCGCGAAATCCACCTGTTCCTGGACTTCTTGATTGAATGGCTGTCCTCTCAGGATTCGGACGCCTTGAGGGCCTATGAATATCGACTTTTCAAGCTCGCCGTGCACGCCTTCCGCGACGCCCTGCATAACATCGTCAACATAGTTGCGCATGGGGTTCCTGAAATCTATGTACAGGCCGCGACCTCTGTGTTCACCTTCCGTCATGTCCTTGAGCTGGTTCTTCAGGCTTGCCATTTCCTCCTTGAGTTTTCTCATCTCTTCCTTCAGATCTTCTGCCATTCGTTTTTCACAACCTTGTATTTCATTTTTGTCTGTTTTAATTCGACAAACATCTAATAGAAAACGACGACTATAAACTTTTCTGTTTATGCACTAATGCGATTTCAGCGCCGAGCGCGCGCTCATATTCTGTTTTATCCGAGGGTTGTCACAAAAACGCTGAGAATCCCAGAGGTAGTTACTAAATAGCTGAACCTGCTAGAGTGGAGATGGCCAAGGGTGGACGTGTTGAGGCTTCTGCTTGACGAGATGTACGCTGGCTTGAACGAGTACTTCGAGACGCTGGGCTGGAGTGTACTGACCGCTCAAGACGTTGGGTTGAAGGGAGCCAAAGACAAGGACGTAGTGGACTACGCGAGAAGCCACGATTTGCTTCTTGTGACCCAAGATCAGAAGTCGGCTGACCTCGCTGAGCTCAGCGGCGTCAAGTGCGTGCTCATATCCAACGCCATGGTCGCCAAAATAGCTGACGCCGCGATAAGAGAGAAATACTCAGACCTGAATAAGTGATAGCGGTGAGCTTACGTGTCGGTCGTTGAGGTCACAGTCGTAAGCCAGAAGGGCAAATGTGCAGTCGGACACAAAGCGGGCGACAGAATAGTCTTCGACGGCAAATCAGTCGAAGGCAACGTATGCTACAGCGCATTGATGGTTCTGCTTCCTAAGGTCTACGCCATGCGCTACGGCGCCCAATTCCCATGGGCGAAAGACAAAGACGTCATATGCAACGCATGCCCAGACGGAAAGAACCCAGTCGTGTTCGAAATCAAGCGAATCAAGAAATAGTCGCCAGCTCATGGGGTTCGTTAAGTTTCTCTCACGATTCTTCGTTCATAACCCTTAATGCTCTGAATCGTATAGAAAGAGCAACGGTTGAAGCTTATGAACAAGGATATATCGAAGGAAAGCGCACAGCAGATCGCAGTCGAATTCATGAAACAGATGAAGAACACGGCCAAGGTAGACGTGGCCATCATAGAGCAGAATCATGCCGACTGGGTGGTTAGAGGCACGTGCCCTATTGACATGGAAGGACACCCGTGGGCAGAGAAGTTTGAAGTGGTCGTTGACACGAAGGGGAAAATCAAGCGTACGCACTCCTCACTGCTATAGGTTGGTCTGCTAGGTTCCCTCTTTCAATCTGCCATCTTGAATCGTGTACGTCTTGTCGGCAACCTCAACCACTTTTTCATCATGAGTTGCCACAACCACCGTGGCTCTCTCCTTCTTGTTGATCTCAGAAAGCAATGCTATTATTTCTTTTGCAGTTCCTGAATCAAGCTCGCCTGTAGGCTCGTCGGCAACTATGACTTCAGGGTTATTGGCCAGAGCCCTGGCTATTGCCACGCGCTGCATTTCCCCCATGCTCAACTCTTTGGGCCTGTGAGAGAACCTGCTGTCTAAGCCTACTGCGTCAAGAAGCTTCGACGCTTTCTTTCGTTGTTCCTTCTGAGATATGCCGGCTAAGGCTATTGGCATCTCCACGTTCTCCAAAGCACTGAGGGTCGGTAGCAGGTTGAAGGTCTGAAAAACGAAGCCCATGCGCCTAAGCCGGATTTTCCTACGCTTGTGTCCGGACAGTCTCGAAGCATCTATGTCGTCGATGAATATTCCCCCGCTGGTTGCGCAGTCATTGAGTCCAATGAGATTGAGCAATGTGGATTTTCCTGAACCTGAGGGCCCAACGATCGCCGTAAGCTTTGACTCCTCAACCTCAAAGCTGATACCGTTGACTGCAGCTATTTCCGACGGACCCACGCGAAACTTTCTTGTCAGATCGACAGTTCTGATTCTCATTAGTATTCCGCCCTCAGAATCTCGGCTATCCGCATCCTTGTTGCATTCAAGGCTGGAAGCACGCCACCAAGGCAGCACATGAAAACGACAGCGGCAAACGCTTCAGCCATATAGAATGGTGGAACGATCTCGAGAATGCTAGGGAAAAACAGGGTCAAAGGAATGCTTGTATAGAGGCTTGCCATGACAAGCGAGGCTAGGGAACCGAGGCAAATCCCCAGCAGGCCTCCCAACATGCCGATCAATGCTGACTCCAGGATAACTATTCGGAACACGTAGTTTAGCGGTGCGCCTATTGCGTCAAGTGTGGCGAAGTCTCTTCGTCTCTCGGAAACGCTCATCGCTGAAACCGCCATCACCTGAATCATGCTCATAGCCAGAACCACAGTCTGCACGCCCACGTTCCAAGTTTCCACCTGAGCAAGGACTGGCTGAACCATGTCATTCCTCTCGTTCTCTGTCAAGGCCTGGGCATAGTCAACCTTCGCCTCAATTGCCTCAGTCAGGTTCTTCTGCGAAACCCCCTGAGCCGGTTTGACAGCGATAATGTTGACGCTTCCAGGGTAGTTGTACACTTTCTGAGCCAGTTTGAGCGGCATCAAAACACACCGATTGAGCAAGGCTAGTTTTGTGTCCAGAATTCCTGTCACCGTAAGGCTGTAGTTATTGAGAGGCACGGTGTCGCCTACGGTCCAGTCGTACTGGTCTGCCAGAGAAGCACCGACGACAACCTCGCTACCTGATTCATCTGTCGGGAAATGTCCAATGCCTCCCTTCAGCGGTGTCGGGCCTACCACCGTCCTCCATTCGTCAACGGGAACCCCCATGGTGAAGTTGACAGGCACAGTCTGTATGATTCCCGTAAGCGACATAGGTGTCACAAACAGCACGGGCACTGCCTTGTCAACGCCCGTGACGTTCTGTATCTTGCCTAAAGTGTATTCCTGCGGAAGCATGCTACCCCCAATTGGGATGGCCTGAATAACTACTGCCTTGCTACTCGTAACTATTATTTGACCGCTGAAAAGCACGTTCATTTCCTTGATCACGGTCGTATATCTCATCGTTGTGGCGCCCACTGCAATCACAAACGCTGTGGCAAGCGCAACGCCAATGATGCTCAGGCTCGTCCTGACCTTCCTGCGGAACAGATTACGGAAACAGAACGTCAACAGTCTCGTGCAAAGTCCCCAAGCGGCTATTTGATAATAGATATATAAGTATTGACGTGCATAGTTTAGGTGTTTGAGAGCGCGCGCTGGTGAGATTAGGTGACACTTGAAAAGAAAACAATATCCTTACTGATCATTTGCATGTTGATGTTGCCAGCTTTGACGGTTTTGATTCCCCAACATCGAATGGTGACAGCGCAGCCGACAGGCAGCGCGGAACTTACAGGGAATTTGTATGACGTTGGCAGGGACAATGACGGGGATGCCAAGTATGACTATCTGGAGGTTGCCTTTGAGATCAACGTCTCAACGGCTGGCTACTATCAAATCCAAGTAAACTACCTTAGGGATGTTGGAGATTCCGATTTCGGCGTCTGGAGCTACAGGTCTGGCTACCTCAACACTGGGGCGCAGCTGCTCAATGTGTCATACTTTGCATCACAGATCTACGTGGGCAGACACAACGTGACCGGAGTCGCTGGCGTCTGGCTTCGCGATCAATATGGGAACCTGATAGATGATCTTCCCTTCATTGCGTTCTCGCGAACGTACAATTTCACCGAGTTCGACATTCGCGCAGCTCTCACGGGCAGGATATATGATGAGGGCATAGACACAGATGGTAACGGCCTGTTTGACAAGCTAGAAATCAGGGTGGAGATAAATGTCACAGACGCTGCAACCTACACAGTCAACCTATCGGGCCTGTATGGAAATGTGTCAGTAAACACGTACGAATCGCACCAAAGCTTTCTCGACGTGGGCATTCAAACGCTGAATCTCTCTGTGAACGGTCTGCTCTTGCGTTCTTCGCGAGGATACGTCTCAACAGTCAGCAGCATTTCACTCGACATCGTGGAAGAAGACGGGTACTCGTACTATTCCATTCAGCTTCAATCCATCTATGGCGTAGTGTTGAATAGGAGCTACAACTACTACGAGTTCGATCAAGCGGCCTTCTTCACTGGCAGAATCCTCGACAAAGGAATAGATGAAGACAGTGATGGTCTATTTGACTACTTGGAAGTAAGCGTTGAAGTCAACGTGACGGACGCCGGTTTCTATTCTATTGAACTCCAGAACCTTGTGAGCAGAAGAATCCCAGGCAACTACTCCAAGTACCTGTACTCCAGCCAAGCCTATGGCGGCGATTTCGAGGTAGGTTTGCACCTGATTAACTTCAGCTTCTATGGACCAGAAATCTATGGAGCGCAGATCGATCCGACGCACCTCGAACGTCTGAGCATCCTTTGCCAAGTCTATCCGTGGTGGAATTGGATCACTGTTGAAGAAAGATATTTGACTCCGCTTTCCGGATCGTACAATTACAGCCAATTCGAGTCGCATGCAATTCTAACCGGCGCAATATACGACAAAGGCGTTGATCCGGATGGCGACGGTTTGTATGATAATCTGGAGGTAGGCGTGCAAGTCAACGTAACGGAGGCAGGCACCTATGAACTCTCAGTCGGCGGCTTCTCCGAAGTCGGCTACTACCTATTCATTACAGAAAACCTCGACTTAGGTGTTCATTTCCTGAACTTCACTTTTCCAGGGTCAATGATTGCATACTACCGTGCTGGCCCGACGAAATTGAGAGACATCAGGCTCACAGAAACATCTACATACAAACAGCTGGGCTACGTTTCGGAAATTAATCTTTCAAGAAGATACTACTACACAGAGTTCAACACGCCAATGAACGACGTGCAGATTGAACTCACCATCTACCCAAACGCCACGATCGGAATCAACGGAGCGCTCAACTACACTAGAATGTATCCTCTATACCAGTTTGACTACGGTCCCTCGGTGAATGCCACGATCAAGTTTTCAACCGACGGAGATGCCACGACGGGTTTTGCCAACGGCACCGCGAGAGTTCCTAGGTACACGCAGCAACAGTGGCCCTTCAGCTCCTCAACTGCGGATTTTGCCTACAAGTACCAAAATGACATGCTGGAGGCTCAACTCAACGCCACGGTCCCCGTGCCCCCTCCTAGCGCGAGCGCTACAACCTACCCGTTGAATTCCAGTGACTTCTCACTCTCGGTCACGTATTCAGATCAGACGTTGAACCTCAGATTCCAGGGACTGACAGAGTTGCCCTCGGCAGCCTTAACGTTCCCCTTCAACATATCGGACGTCACTGTCCTCGCCGACTACAATGATGATGAGATGGTTGGAAACATAACTTTTCACACCATTTCGGGCTTTCCACTGGGCGACGTAATAGCAGATTTCAGGGGAAACAAGACAGAAGTATCATTGACAGGGTACGCAAACGTCATCTACGGAACATACTTTGGAATGGTTTTCAACGAGACATCGGTCGAGGCTATGCTAGCTCAAATTAACAGCGCTTTACCGGGAAGAGGGCCGGGCTCTCTCTACGAAGGAACTGGAGGAATTATTGAATGCACAAGATTGAACACGGCGAGAACGCCGATTATCAGTCCACTCGAAGGGGCAAGAATTGATTACAATGCAACGATTGGGGGGAACTTCACGAAACTGCTGGCGGAATACGTGACAAGCATGTATTTCGGATATTATGCAACGAACGAGACACGATCAGCAGTCTACGCTGGAGTTGAATCTGCTTTGACCTCGGTAAGCAGTGCATCGATTACTCTGAATTATTACTGCGGATCCAAAATAGGGTCGGTCGATCTAGTTCTCAGCGGAGACGCAAGGGTTCTCTGGACAAATGCGCTAGAACTTGTGCCTCCGACGATTCCACCGGAGTACCGGAGCACGGCAGAAGCTTGGCTGAAGATTGCCAATGTAACAGCCTATTCAATCCAAAGCGCGTCCATAAACGCTGAATACTCAAAGACACTCCAACGGTTTGATCTGAATGCTTCACTGACAGCAAACGTTACTCAGCTCAAGAACGCCACTTTGGCCCTATTGCCAGAAGCGTTGCCTTCTACCGTTCCAGTGGAACTCAGAAACCTCATTACATCCTGCGTGAATACAACCTACTGCAAGCTGGACTCATCAAATGCAACTATCCATTACTTGGATGGCGAAGCACAATTCAACGTTGCTTGGCTCATCAAAGGTGACTTCACGGCCCAGATAAACCATCTAAAGAACTGCTACATCGAATATCTTAACCTAACAGCACCATGGGCCCTCAGTTGGCAGACAAGCATGCTCAACTCAACGTGGATAGACATGAGCAACCTGAAAGCAGAACTGAGGCAAGGCAAAGACTGGGAGACATTAACATTCAGTGGAATCAAAGTGAGCATGGCCAAGGACGAAGTAGACTCCATTCACTTCAAACTGCAGAAGCTTTTTAACATGACAAGTGGTTATTCAGAGCCCCCCAGAGAATTCGAGAAGCTGAGCATCATCCTGACCGCCGGCTTCAACGGAACACATACGGTCCTTCTCTACATGCCAGGCACAGTTCCATCACCTAGCATCATGGGATTAGATTACAAGACGGCGACATGGGACAACGTTACGATGAGCAACATAAAGGATTTGATCTTCAGAATAGCTTTTCAGGGAACCGTGCATCACCTTGGAAGAACCTTCTACATACCGATATTCTCGAACTCGACGATAAGCCAATTTGGCTTTGATCCTGTCGCAAAAAGAATCAGTTTCAACGTAACAGGAACAGAAGGCTCAGGCTTCTTCAACATTACTGTCCCCAAAGCTTTGCTCTATGCTATGCCGTCACAATGGGTGCTAAGCATGGACGGAGTCCAGCTTTCCCCAGGAGAATTCAACGTGACTGAAAACTCGGACTATGTCTTCATCTACCTGCCCTACTCCCATTCTGAGCACGAGATAGCGGTACAGGGAACGTGGATCATCACCGAGTTCCCATCAAACCTTCTGCCTGTCGCGCTGATAGCGCTGAGCCTCTTGGCTGCGGCCATTGCGATAAAGCAAAGAGGAAGACTGGGCACATTAGCCGCCAGATCTCAGAGAACCATTCGCGCCTTCGCAAGCAAAATGCACCATCCAAGCGCCTAGCCTCTTTCTTCTTTTCTCGTTTGCAAGACAGCCTCTAAAGCTATATCTGGAAGTGGCAAACAATATAACAGCAGGTGCCTCATGTTGTTTGAGAAGATTCTGGTTCCGACAGACGGTTCAGAACACTCAATGAGAGCCCTCGACGCCGCAGTCCAGATTGCCAAACACTTCCAAGGCAAGATAACGCTGCTCCACACTTACTCCGTTTCTGTGACTCCAATTATCGTCCCTGAACCATCTACCCTGACCCTTCCGGCAGCTCCTATGCTGGCTCCGGCTGAAATGACCAAGGCTGCTGAGGCCTCCCGTGAAGCTGGCAATCACATCTTAGCAGGCGGCGCGGAAAAAGCTAAAGCCGAGAAGGTTGAGGTCGAAACGTTGCTCATAGAAGGGCACACGGTTCAAGAGATAATCAGAACGGCGAAGGAAGGCGGTTTCGGTCTGATCGTCATAGGCGCTCGAGGCCTAAGCCACATACGAATACTGCTCTTAGGAAGCACGACCGACGGCGTAATACATCACGCATCCTGTCCTGTCTTGGTGGTCAAATAGGCTCCGCAATCAGAATATTGTGCTTGTTGGCCACGATCCTTGCCTTCAGCTTGGCTCCTACCGGAATGTCGCCGGCGTTGATGAACGTCAAGCTTCTGTCCTTCGCTTGAGTCACAGCCAGCTTTTCGCCCTTCAACCAACCTGGCCCCACGACCTCAATCTTCACCTTCTCAAACATGCGGTAAGGAACAGGAAGCACGAGGCGACCGTGTATGCCGAAGTCCGCAGCCTTGAGCACCAATTTGATGCCGAATTCCTTCTCCCAGCCTCTCAGCTGGTCATAGAACCCTTGCCAAGACAGCCACTTGGCCTTCTTGAGTCTTCTGCCTCGCTTGTGCCTCTCACACTTCTGAATGCCCAACGGCGGAAACGCCTTTCCCGCACAGATACTCCTGGCCAGGCTGATAATCTTCGGCATTTCAGCGTCATTCACTCCATGAACCCAGACAGGAGCCACAAGCAAATCAGTCTCAGTGCATGAAGCGATATGTTTCATCAGCGCAACAATCTTCTCGACATCATACCATTCTGTGTCGGCCAACTCTCTTGCCAGCCTGGGTTCCAGGGCGTCCAACGAGAGGTTCAAGCGAGTCAGCCCCGCAGCCGAAAGCCTGTCCATTAGCTTTGTGTTCAAGGTTGAGCCGTGGGTCTGCATTGAAACAGTCTCCACTCCCTCGACCTGCCTCAGATTGGCCACAAGCTCCACGATCTTCGGGTAAGTTATCGGGTCTCCTACCGTGTCGATATGCGCCTCAATGTGGCTTCTGCCCTTGAACTGCACGATCTTCTCGAATTCCTCCACAAGATGGTCAAGCGGTACCGCATACTCAGTCTGCCTTATTCTGGATTTCGGACCAGCGTTTGTAGAGCAGAACTCGCATGAGAGCGGGCACGTTGAAATCGGGCGAACCTGGATCAGGTTGGATCCTCTGTCAATCAACCCGAAAGCTATGCAGCCTACGAGCGGAACCGAAGCTGGGACCTCACAGAGCGGGATGGCCATGGCTGCAGAACCTTTTATTACCGTGTTGCCCATAAGCTTTTAACGCTGAAATCAGTACGAAGAGTTTTCAGCCAAATGCCAACAGAGCCCGGTGGTGCAGTGGTCAAACATGACGGCCTCTGGAGCCGTTGACGAGAGTTCGAATCTCTCCCGGGCTACCA
>CAYHAK010000042.1:0-14608 GCA_964354625.1 uncultured Candidatus Bathyarchaeia archaeon | reverse complement strand
TCATTCCTAACGTGCTCTATCGAGCGCACGACGACTAATCTCTTTTCAACCTCTTTGTTGTCTCAAAACCCCGAAACAAGCGAAGCCTACCTCTTTCAAACCTCTTAGTTCTTTTCAACCTCTCTGTTATGATATCATTGTTCAACCATTATTGTTCTTCACGCAATCGCGTGTTTGTATTTCACGCGCGCGTTTCGCTTTCTAAGCGGAGAGAAGGATAGCGCGCGCTTTTCAAGGGAACGATCGAATTTCGAGATTTCCAGATTCTAAACGGGACAAGAGAAACCGAATATCCGAGGAAACGCGCTATTCTAAAGGGGGCAGTTCTATTTCGAGAAGTTGGATCCGCCTCTTTCCGGTTACGAAGAGCCTGCCTTCTTCCGCATCATATGCAATCCCATTCAACGCGTCGTTCGTATCTTGATTTCCCAGGTTTTGAATGCCGCTCAAGTCTATCCAGGCTCTGACCTGGCCAGTCTGGGGGTTTATCACTGCAATCTTTTGTTCCATCCAGATGTTGGCAAAGATTCCGCCCTGAATGTACTCAAGCTCGTTGAGTCCAGTCACGGGACCAGTATCATAAACATCGACTTGTCCAATTTTTTCATAGGTTTCTGGGTTCAGAAAATACAGGGTTGCTGTTCCATCACTCATTATCAGTCGACTGCCATCGTTTGTGATTCCCCATCCTTCCGTAGGATAGCCGAACTCCTGCAGCAAATCAAAGGAATCCTTGTCATATACAAAGCCTCTGTTCGATTGCCACGTCAATTGGATGATCCTGTCACCAAAGATCGTGATGCCTTCTCCGAAGAACTGATTTGAAAGGGCACAAGACTGCAGGATCTTGCCAGTCTCTAATTCCACTCGGCGCAGTGTTGACTGACCGTAGAGCCCTGTGCTCTCATAAAGAACACCATTCTCGAAAACCAGTCCTTCCGTGAAGGCATTCTCGTCATGAGGATGTACATTGACAACACTACCGGTGTAATGTCGTGCGGTGGAAACTGTCGATCCATCGTTCATCAGAACAAGCATGGTGACACCGAGCAGAAGTGCCCCTATGACAACTATCACGCCTGCCACGTATTGACTCTTCATTGATGCCCCGTATTTTCTTGTCCCTCGCAGCTTTAATATTTGGCGGAGTGCTGTGCACGCTTGACGTGTAGCAGGCTACTGGTTTGAGTTTGGTTTGACATACCAAAACAGATAAGAACCTGTTCATGAACCAAGAAAGCATCAAACACGAGGGCAAGTCTATGCCATCAGAGATAACTGACGTCGAGAAATTCATCACGCTGAGCGGAGGCGCGCGTTACTGTTTAGTGAAGAGGCTGAAGGATTCTGTGAAACTCAAACTCCGCACAGCCAAAGCGCTTTACACCCTGAAAGTCGAGCCTCCGAACGCTGAAGGAATCATCAAGAAACTTCAATGCGAGATCCGCGAAACATAGCCTGCTTCTCCTATAGCGCTCCGCGCCTCTCATCTCGTTTCCATTTTTTCCGCACAAACCGTAAATCGCAGTTGCAGAACTAGACCATAGGATGAGGAAGACAGGGTGAGGACGAAACCTGCAAGTCTGATCAAAGCTCGCTTCAACCCGCCTGTTCAAGCTTACAGGAACAAGATTATCGAGGTGACGCTCGGCGCCACCAGACGCGAGGGGGGAAGCCGCGGCAAGCACGTGATCATCGGAGGCGAAGCGGCACCCGCATTCTACACTTTCGAAAAGCCCACCCCTCATCCGCCAGTCGTGGCCGTAGACATTTTCGACATGAAAGTCCCACTGCCTCGGGCAGTGAAGATGCACGTCAAAGAAGTGCTCGAAGACCCCGCCGAATGGGCCAAACTCGCCGTGGACAGGTTCGAGGCCGACCTCGTAACCGTGCACTTGGTAAGTACTGATCCTCTAGTCAAAGACACTTCGCCAAAGCAAGCCGTAAAGACAGTCGAGGAAGTCGTCCAGGCCGTGGACGTGCCTCTCATCATCGGCGGATGCGGGGACCCACTCAAAGACATGAACGTTTTCGAAGCCGTGGCAGAAACCTTCGCCGGCGAAAGACTGCTTATTAGCTCAGTGACCCGAGACATGGACGTCCCACGCTGCGCCCAATTCATCAAAAAATACGGGCACGTTGCGTTGTCATTCACGCCGATGAATCTCAATTTGGCCAGAGAGCTCAACCGCAGGTTCTACGAGTACCTGCCCAAGGAATCCATCGTTATGGATTTGACGACAGCCGCACTGGGTTACGGTCTTGAATATGCTCTTTCGAACATGGAAAGGGCGAGGCTGGCGGCGTTGGCTGGCGATCCCGAGCTTGCGCACCCAATGTCCTCTGGGGCCGCGAACGCTTGGGCTGCGCGTGAGGCTTGGCTTGAGATGGGTCCAGAGTGGGAGCCTCGCGAGCTTCGAGGGCCACTATGGGAGCTGACGACCGCCGTCACGTCTTTACTCGCAGGTGCGGACCTCTTCATGATGATGCACCCTGCCGCCATCAAAGCCCTCAAGGACATAACCATACAACTCACTCGCCATAGCCACGGCAACGCCCACAAACTCGCAGACTGGGTTTCCACAAGAATTCAGCACTGAGGTGCAACACCACATGACCCGAAAACAGCTGAGCCCAATCGACGTCTACAAGCTTCTTCCGAAAACGAATTGCCAAGAATGCGGCGAAAGAAACTGTCTGGCCTTTGCAACGAAGCTAGTGAACCGCGATGTGCCTCTTGACAAGTGTGCCTCCATGTTGAAGGCTGAAAATCAGAAAGCACACGAGCAACTGACACTGTTCCTTGAGCCTCCAGTGAAAGAGATCACGGTAGGCATAGGTCAAAAAGCCATCAAGATCGGCGGAAAACTCGTCATGTACCGCCATGAATTCGCCTACACCAACCCGCCAGCCATCGCCATCGAAGTAACCGACGAAATGCCCGAAGCAGAACTGCTGGCGAGAGTTGCCGAGACGCAGCGCTTCAGCTTCGACTACATCGGACAGGCCCTCAAGCTCGACATGATGGTCATACGCTCCACGACAAATGATCCCGCTAAGTACGCAACCACCGTCAGAAAAGCTGCTGCAAACACGGACATGCCCATGATTCTGTGCTCCTTGAACCCAGAGGTGCTGAAGGCTGGATTAGAGGTTGCCCCGCAGTCCAAGCCTCTGCTGTATGCAGCCACGAAAGAGAACTGGAAAAACATGGCCGAGCTTGCCCTAGCATACGCGTGCCCGCTGGCAGTTTTTGCGCCGAACGATTTGAGCCTGCTTAGATCATTGACAAAGACCTTGCTGGCGTATGGCGTTAAGGCGCTTGTTTTGGATCCCGGCACCTTCCTGGCTGAGGGCCTGAGTGATACGCTAAACAATCTCACGATGTTGCGTAGAGCTGCGTGCAAGCTGGGCGACGAGCTTTCAGGTTTCCCATTGATTGGCGTGCCAATGGTCGCGTGGACATCCAGCGAAGGCATGTCTGAAGACCTTGTCAAGTGGCGTGAAGCCTGCCTTGCAGCCATACTGATGATGCGCTTCGCCGACATCCTAATACTGCATAACCTTGACGGTTGGGCGCTCTTGCCGCTTGCGGTCCTGAGGCACAACATCTACACGGATTCGCGTAGGCCTGCCTCAGTCAAAGCCGGCCTGAGAGAGTTCGGCAAGCCACACGGAGAGTCGCCTGTCATGTTCACAACAAACTTCGCACTGACCTACTATACGGTTGCGTCGGACATTAAAAAGGCAAAGACGGACGCCTACTTGCTGGTCGTCGACACTGAGGGAATTGCGGTGGACAGCGCCGTCGCAGGCAGGAAACTGACCGCAGAAGGAGTGGCGAAGGCCCTAAAGGCTTCCGGGATAGAAGGCAGAGTCAAGCATCGAAAACTGATAATCCCAGGCAAGGCCTCAAGACTCAGCAGCGAAATCGAGAAGCTGACAGGGTGGCAGGTGCTCGTCGGTCCAAAAGATTCATCAGCGATTCCGAACTTCATACACGAGAAGTGGCCATCACCAGCATGAGCTTTGCCTTAGCTTATGGGATAGCGTTCATCTTAATGTTGGCCTGTTTTCGTGTGGGTCTTGTGGACATGGCGATCGAGTTGACTGTTTTTCAGACTCGGGATTCCTTCAGCTTACTTCGCTTCTTTCGATGATCTTCGGTATTATCCATTCGAAGCCAACGGCCATCAAGTGGAGGCCAGCAGTCCTTGTCTGCTTTCGAATGTCGTGAATCATTTCAGCGAAGACTTCGACGTTTTCTTCTTGGAAGGCCTCTTTGCTTCTTTCTCTTGCCCTGCGCAGCCGTTGTTCCAGTTCCACCGGGACCTTTATTCCCGGGACGTACTTGACCATCCAGTCCATCATGGCCAACGACTTGAACGGTGCCACGCCGAGCAGCACAGGCGTTTTCAGGTATGCAGTAGCGTCTAGGAATCGTGTGGCCTGTTCTAAGCTGTAGATGCACTGCGTCTGTATGAAATCTATCCCAAGCCTGACTTTTCTCTCAATCTTTAGGGCTTCAGGCTCGAACGGTTCTGCGTTGGGTGAGGCGGCGACTCCTACGTTAAACTTGGGCGGGTTTTCGATTTTGTTGCCGTTCAGGTCCTCGCCTTCGTCCATGATCTTTCTGAGCATGTAGACGAAGGTTGCTGAGTCCAAGTCGAAGACAGGCTTTGCCTGAGGCGTATCGCCCACTGTCGTGTAATCGCCAGTCAGAACCAGAATGTTCTTGATCGCAAGCATGGCTGCAGCCAGAACGTCCGAAAACAATGCCAAACGGTTTCTGTCTCTGGCTGTCATCTGGTAGACTGCTTCGACGCCTGCTTCCTTCTGGATGAGGTAGGATGGGATGAGGGCGTTCATGAAGCCGAAGGCCGTGGGGTTGTCGGTTATGTTGATAGCCGTCACGTGCTCTTTCAGTATTTTTGCTCCTTCAATGACATCGTTCAGGCTAGTGGTTTTCAGCGGCTCAAGCTCGCCTGTGAAGACGAATCTGCCTTCCAGCATCTGCTTCATAAGCTCGCTGTAAGCCACTCTCTTCTTCACGGCCTCATCGATTTCGCCAAGCTCGATCGTTCTTTCGGCTCTCATTCCCGCAGGTGTCTTGCTGTTCAGTTCGCGCGGAGGCTCCGAGATTCTGTAGTCGCGCGGAATCCTAAACTTGGAAAACAGATCGAGTCTGTCTCTGCTTTTCAGACGATTGTAGATCAGCACCCAAGCGCAATCCTTCTTCCATCCGCCAGCCTCGCATTTCCCTCCCACTTGCCCGCCACACGGACCGTTGAGAAGGCTCTTGGCACATCTGGTTGTGGGGCATATTCCCCCGGTTTCGAATAATATGCAGTCACCACAGGCTCGGCACGTCTCGTGGAACTTGCCCTCGGTCGGGTTGTGTTCGCCGAGAAACGTGGTGTCGCAAGCGGGAATCACTGGCTTATCAGGATACAGCTCCGAAAGCGTTTGGACTCCGACGCCGCAGGCAAGGCTGACCAGTGCATCACAATCGCCTGCCAGTTGTCTGGTCGCGCTCTCTACCATACGCTTGTCGCATTGGCGAGGGGCAGCCGTGGCCACAATCTCGCTGTTCATGCCACTAGCCTTCATCCGGGTTTCGAGTGCTGTCTTCAACTCGTCGGCTTGTCTCCTGCCTCCAACGTGTAATGTGGCCACGCATCCATTGCATCCCACTATCAGGATTCTTCGAAAATCTTCGACAGTCTTCAGAATCTCTTCAGGATTCTTCAGGCGTGCTATAATCAAGTGTGAGTTGGCTCCTTGTTGGTTGTCGTATCAGCGGGAAGCGGTGATATAAGAATTGCCGTGATGCTTCTTCAATGGATTAGCGTGGCGAGTAAGCCGGCTGTTAGGCCGAAGAGCATGGGGAAGGGGAGTCCTGGAAACAGGCCTTTCTTTTCCAGCATCTTGAAAGAGAGAACGCAACCTACGAGTATGCCTACTATAGCTGCCAAGCAGGCCATGTACCCGAAGTTGAGCAACATGTGTCCGGAGAGCATGGAATAGAATGTCAGGTCGCCTAAACCCATCTGGATGTCCTTGAACGAGTAGCTTAGGCCTTTGAGGTGCTCGAGTCCGCCACGGGCTATCTTTCCAACCGGGCCACGGTACACAGCGAACGTGTCGTACACTGCCAGAAACCCTAGAATTAGAATCGTGCTCAGGGTGGGGATTGCGCTTCCCAGGAAGGTCCCTAATGCCCCACCTAAGGCGAGGATTGTCAGATTGCTCAAGTTGCCGTGGGTTCTGAAGATTGCCAGAACTGCTGAGGCTGTCACGACTAGCGAGAGGACGAGGGCAAGCACGTCTGGGTACGGTACGTTGAGAGCTAGGAGCACGGCGCTTAGATACACTATTGAGAGCATCAGTGTGGCGGTTGTTAGGGCGAATCCTGTGATGAGGGTGATTATTCTATGGTTTTTGCGTTTTAGCAAGATGTACAGGATGGTCGCTCCGATGCCTACGAGAACCACGAAGTAGGCGGCGTTTCCAAGCGATCCGACACCTTCCTGAAACGGCGTGACGGAGTAAAGATCGATGGGTGACGCTAGAAGAATGAATGCGCATATGACGCCGAATAGCAGGCTTGCCAGGACTGGTGTCAAGTGAACTAGCTTGGTTTTGACGGTGCCGCTCAAGGCTTCTCACCCTGTTTTCCGCTTGTTCTCTCAAGCTTCAGGTGGCACTTGCTGCAGAATAAGCTTTGTTTTCTGTCGGTTTCGAAAATGGAATTGGAAAAGTACATGACGCAGAATGGGTTGGAGCAATGATTCAGGCCCATAGTGTGGCCGAGTTCATGCACGGCTTCCTTTGTGCCTCGTTCGATCAGAAGATCCATGTCAGGTTTCTTCTTGTAGAACTCTTGCCTAAGTCTCCACAAGGATATCAATGCCGTTTTTCCGGGGCTTTCAGCTTCGCCGAAGACGAAGTTCAATGGTGGCAGATAGATGTCAACATCTGTGATGCCTAGGATTCTGTTCAAGTCTTTTGTCCTTTCTGCTTGAACGCGGATCTTGGTGAGGATGATGTTTGAGCGGTGTTGCTGCCGGTCTTCATCGTAGGCTTCGTTGGGTAAGGGCATCGTTGTTGCGATTTGGGTGAAGGTGTTTTCGGCTAGTATCATGGTGAGGTTTTCCTGTATTCTGGTTACGGTGTCGGGGTCGACTTGGCCCACGCTCAGCAATCCGATTTTCATGCTGTTGCCTGCTAGACTTTGAACGTGTCTCCTGTTCTGGGTGCCACGGCCTCGAGGCCCAGTTCTTCGCGCACGTATTTTGCGAAGTATTCGCAGTTGCTTTCTGCGCCGTGGACGACGTAGACCTTTGGGTTTCCGCCAATGCGTTTAACGGCTTCTTTGAGTTCGCTGGACCCGCAGTGTGACGAGAAGTCGAAATGCTTAACCTTGGCCTTGATCTTGCGCATCTTTCCGTCAATGGTGCATACGCCTTTTTCGAGCAGCTCTTTTCCCGGCGTTCCTGGGATTTGGTAGCTGACGAGGAAGACGGCGTTGCCTGCTTTCTTGCCAACTTTTGAGATGTAGAACATGGCTGGTCCGCCTTTGAGCATTCCAGCGGGGGTGATTATCACAGCTGGGGCTTTGAGGGCTCTTCTGCGGTCGCGCCAACCTTCGACCCAGTTAGTGCCATGTACGGCGTCGGCGAAGGCTCTTGGGTCTTTAAGGAATTCGGGGTAGCTCATCATTATTCGGCTGACTTCGCGGGCCATGCCGTCGATGTAGACGGGGTATTCGAAGTGGTGGGCGGAGAGCACGCTCATGAGTTCTTGTGAGCGGCCTACACCAAAGGCTGGGACGAGAGCGGTTCCTCCATGCTCGACGATGTCGGTGCACGCGTCTGCGAAGCTTCTCTCAAGCTCGGGCCTTTTGGTGTGTTCTTCTGTGGCGTAGGTGCTTTCGGTTATGACGACGTCCAAGTCGCCGTAGTTCATCTTCGCGCCTTCGAGCAGGCGCGTGTCGGTTGTGTTGTAGTCGCCTGTGAAGAGTATGCGTTTGCCCTGTGTTTCGATGAGGGGCTGAACGCTTCCGGGAATGTGGCCCGCGTTCTTGAACTGGAAGGCTATGTCACCAACCTGTTGCGGCGTATCGAAGTCCACGAACTTGCTGCTGTTGGTCATCGTTTTCAGCTCAAGGTACTCGAAAGGCAGATAGTAGCTTGAAAGGTGGATGAAGTCTGCGATAAGGAGCTGGTTCAGCTCGGTGGTCATTCGGTTCGTGTAAAGCGGGATTTTGCCCTTCATGTAGAATATGGGCAGTGCGCCTGAGTGATCTAGGTGACTGTGAGAGAGGAGTATGGCGTCAACTTCTTTCGGCGGAATGTGCCGTGGGAAGCCTGGTTCGCGGTCAAGCATAGCCCCATAATCAAGAAGGACCTGCGTTTTCTGGGTCTTGACGGTTATGGCGATTCGGCCTACTTCGCGGGTTCCGCCGAGAAATCCGATTTGTGTTTCGCTCATTTGTTTTGCATCCGTTTTACTCAGTATTCATGGTTGGTTGTATTTTAAAAGTGTGTTGAATTTTGGAGTGGAAGTGCGTGCGTCTGGCCTGTTCTGATGGCTTTGAGAATAGTGTCAACGTCCAATGGGGCATGAATTTCCGTCTGAACGTTCCACGCGTCATCGTCAAAGTGTGCATCGCTGCCAGCGGTGCAGGGCAGTTTCCTTGCGTTGGCCACTTGCTGGGCTTGTTTGTTGAGTTCTGGTTCGGTTATGCCGTTGAGGGTTTCGATGGCGTCTACGTTTAGCTCTTTTACTAGGTCTTTGAGGCCTAGTCCGCGGTACGGGTGCGGCGCGATGGTCACATAGCCATTTGCTTTTGCGTGGTCGATTATGCCTTGGGCCTTCCATGGTTTGGGTAGCAGTTCGGTCAGGCCGAGCACGATGATTTCGCCTTCTTCAGCGCTGATTTCGACGCCTGGAATGATAAGTAAGTCGGGGTATGCTTTTGCGTATTCGCGTGTTTCCAGATAGCCTTTGGTCGTGTTGTGGTCGGTTATGGCGATGGCATTGAGTGTTGGGTGCCTGTTGAGGCGCTCGACTATGGTTCTAGGCTGCTGTGTGGCATCAAGCGAATAGCGCGTGTGAAAATGCAAATCAGCTCGAATCAAGGTTCATGCGCTCATGTTTTTGCAGAGCAACTAAATGTGAGGGCTGGTTAAAGACGTTTTGTCTCACATGTGGCTGAAGGATTCTGACCCCACCTAGACACACATTCAATTCTCAGTGAGGCCCTGCAGTGGCTTTGATGGTCGGTGAAAGATGCTTTTGACTGGCGACTTGCCGATCTATAGGACGAAATAGATGGCGCGCCTATAGTCCAGTGGGGCATCTCCGCCGTCTCCGACAACTCCCTTTTTTCTGTTCTGGTACACACTGTCCTCCAAGTCGCTTCAACATGCGTGCGCGATTACTGCCCTCCCTTTCTGCTCTAACAATAGCGCGCGCGTGGTCGTTGAAGGCGTTCGAATTCGAGCAAACCACTCTCTCCGAGAACGTAGGCTTGCCGACTTCGTTTGCCGCGCTCTGAGAATAGAACCTATATATGACGTTCGTTAACAGTCAGATAAGTGGTTTTGTTGTCAGATCAGAACGAAAAGGAACAGAGAGAAGACTCGATACCGCTGAAGGTCGGAGATGTAATGGTGAGGGAGGTAGTAACTGTGGATGGAGACTCCACGGTCAAGGAGGCTGTCGACATCATGAACGAATTCCAAATAGGCAGCCTCATAGTCCTAGGGAAAGGGAGGGCTATGGGCATCGTGACGGAAAGGGACTTCCTAAGAAGGATTATTGGGGAAGTCAGAGATGCTAAGAGTACTAAGGTCAAGGAGATCATGACGACTCCGCTGGTTGTCGTTGAACCAACCATGGATTTGGAGGAAGCTGTGAAGCTGATGTTTCAGAAGAAGATAAAGAAGCTGGCCGTAACAGACGCAAACAAGCTTGTGGGCATAGTGACCCTAACAGACATTGCACGCTTTCAGCCTCAGATGATAAGAATGCTGAAGCAGCTCACCGCGAAACAAGCGACACCAAAAAGCATACAGAAAGTCATCGGCTTCTACATCGTCTAAAGGATTTGCTGGCAAACCACTCCGCGCACGCTTTCAAGCCCCCTAGGCATACGTTCTTTTTCGCATTTCAAAGCACCTAACAGTCCAAAAGTGCACTATGCTCATCTATTTGCCTCGAAGGCAATGCCGAATAGTGCCATTTATTCTGATAGGAAAGTGGCAGGGTGCTCTCTTTGGTTAGCGCGCTTGAACTACTGGTTCTCGTCGGGAATGAGCGATTTTTTTTCTTAGCTCTGCAATGTATTCGAAGGCTTTCTCTCGTCTCTCATCAGACATCTCGATTCCCTCTGTGTCTGGTATGCGAAGAATCCTCATGATCTCAAGTGTTCCGATGACAATTAGCCGCGAGTTGACTATCAGAATGCCAGCGCGCTGCCTATGCAATGGCGACATAGCAACGTTGGCATGCGTTGACGAGTTCTGCAAGCATAAGGGCATTCAACACGAAGTCGTTGACCTAGGAGCCATGCGCTTCCTGAAGAGACTAATGATGAGATTGAGAGGAGCAAAGGCTCCAGGAGTCTGTCGTGGACGCAAAACATTCTACGGCATCCCTCGTCCTGAAGACCTGAAAGCGCTTGTTCTCCTCGGCAACCATGCAAGTAAGCACTAACTGGTCCGGTGGCCCAAGAAGTAACCCCGGACATGCTTTGACTGGAAGTAAACAATCAAAGCGATATTCACCAAGACTGCCAAAGCAGCCATGATCACCAGATTCTCACCACTGAATATGAGTGAAGCCGCATAGCAGTAATGTGCCGCTGTGAACGACCAAAGTGCAATCGCCAAATACCAAACAACCCTCACGCCCCGGAGCATTCCAATAGAAACGACTAATGAAATGACGGAAAGCAGGAGAGAGTTGAAAAGCACGATCCAATAGGAGACCGGCGGAGTGAAGCCAGCCAGTGGAGGCCCACCCATGGCACCTAGCGCCACCCACAAGGTGGCGAATAAGAAATCGCCCATTGCACCCAACAAAGTCAAAACCCCTACAACGGTCACGCCAATAGGAGCCTTTCCCACTGAACCACCAAGCCAAACATCAACACGCGTACAATAAAACCTTACCTAAACACCGAAACAGCTGATCGCGCATTCATGACAATCTTCGCGCGCCCTCACCGCCCGTCTGCAGGCGCAAGCACAGCAGCTCTATTAGACAGCCATCTCCGTCGCCACTCACAGAGCTTCGGAAGCAGTCCACCGCCCACACGTTCCAAGTCCGAAATTCCCATTTTTGTCCGTTCTCCGTCGTTTCCGTCGGTTTTGTCTCTATTCCGTCTTCTTATCTGAACTTTATTCACGTCTCACACACCCTTCTATGTGACGCCACTGTTGCCTCACAATTCTGTGGCGCGCGCGTCGGACTTTCTCACACTTTATCTCCATAAAACTCTCCATAAAACCCGGAAAAATGCAAAGGCTGTCAACCGCCCAGAAAACCCAAGCAACGCGCGCGGCGACCACGTGTTCAAAGTGCTTGAAACAGCCGATGAGAGGGCTCTACTCTCCAGGTTTTTGCGTAGAGTGCATCTTTTCTGTAGTTCTTGATTTCGAGCTTAATGCTGTTCTGTTTGCACGTCCTTTTGGAGGCGTCTGCTATTGTCTTGCCCCAGTTTTGTGGGTCGTTTATGAGTATGACTGCCTTGTAGCCTGCACGTTTGATGTATTCAGATGTGTGGCGGGCAACGTGTTCTCTGGTTTCCCTGTCAAGCGGCATGGCGGTCTCGTGCTGGCTTAGCGGGTAGACCTCATCGAGTTCGATGGGGATTATGCCGAAGGGTGCGGCGTAGAAGCAGGTGTGCACGTTTTTCTGTTTGAGGGCCTTCGCGAATTGCTTGTACTCATGTGCCTTGTGGAATGGCTTCGTTTGCGTTTGCGGAAACAGCAGTAGCGCGGTGGCATTCTTGGGCTTAGCGTATCGTTCGCGCAGGCGTTTCGTGTAGTGTGTGATTTCTGGGCGTGCGAGTCCAAGGCTGGTGAAGTAGAAGAGGCCACTGTCCCTCACGGAAGGCGCGTGCCTCTCAATGAACTCGCTGTACATGCCAATCCTCTTAACAGCAGTCATCAGCGAAGGATGCGTGTGCGCCCGTGCCTCCAGCAGTTCCCAGAGCCTGCCGTCCTCGACGGCCTGTTTTACGCGCCTGATCTCGGAGGCGCACACGTAAAGGTTGTGCTCCGCAAGAAACACCTCTCTTTCACGTTCAGGCAGTTCCCGAACCTGCTTCGGCGTGGCCTTCGTGCATCGTGGGCACGCGCAAGGGAAGTGTTCGAGCTCTTCGAGTCTGTGGGTGCCTGTTTCGGTCATGTAGCGGTCTTCTTTCGCGTACAGAGCATAGGCGGCGGAGTCGAACAGGTCGCAACCCAGCGCGACTGCGAGCGCGAACATGAATGGGTGGCCTGCGCCAAACAGGTGCAGCGGCCTATCTGCTGGCAGGTTCATCTTCGCCGCCATGATCATGTCTACGAGCACGTCGAAGCGATAGCGTTCCATGACTTCGGTGGGGCTTCCGAGGGCGTGGATTTGGAAGGGCAGCTTGCCCATCTGCTTGGCGGAGCGTGCCACGAGATTCAGATATCGTCCGCCCTGCACTGGGCCAACCCACAGCACGTCGCTTCTCGTCTTGTAGCTGCAGAACTCTTTTGCGCGTTTGAGGGTTTCGTCAACGGTCTTCTGCGCATGCTCTTCCGTGACTTTCCAGCCTGTGGGGATGTCCAAAATCGTGGCAATGTCCGAGCCGATCCGCTCCTGGTACTGCACGATTTCCTTCTGCGTGGCCCGTATGTCGCCGTAAACCAAGATTTGGTAGGCGCCTGAGTCGGTCATTACTGTACCATTGAAGTCTAGAAACCTGTGCAGGCCGTGCTCGATGGGCTGGTTCTGGAAGCGGTTCTTCAAAATATACGCGTTAGTAATCAACGCCTCGAAGCCGAACTCCTCACGAATACGCCGAGGCGGGATCAACTGCGTGGTTGGGTTCACGACTGGAAACAGCAACGGTGTTTCTATCGTTCCGCTCTTCGTCTTGAGCTTTCCGATTCTGCCTAGCACATCCTTCTCTTTTGTCTCAAAAGACATCGTTGAACCTTAGACAAAGACAGACGAACTGGCTTAAAAAACGTTCAACACACGGGAATATGGTTGAGATGCCTCTTGGCAACGCGCGCCACGATACGTGCGTTCCCTTGGGGCTTCTCGTGACCTACGCTATCACGGCCGAGGACAGGGCAGGCAACACGACAACGAGCGAGGAACTGGGTTACGAATGCCAGTACATTGTGGTTCCAGAGCCTCCGCCACCGGTAATGCTTGCCCTGCTTATGACAGCAACCCTTCTGGCCCTTGCCTTGCCCAGAGAGAAAAACCGACAAACCAGCCTAAACTTCGAATTACCCCGCTTTTCTTCGGGGATATTCTTCTTACTGCATGCAAATCATGTCCACGATGCGGTCTGCGTTCACGTTTCTCGCACCCTCGTGTCTTGCGAAGATCGTGAAGTATTTTCTTGTCAGTCGCCTGACTTTGGCCTCGTCATTTGAATATTTTGCGTGGAGGAGCTCGTGTATCATTGTGGCCTTGGCTCTGGCCTTGATGTAGAAGTAAACCATCTCCTTCTCGAAATCTTTGACCAGCCTGCGACAGAACTCCAGCCGCTTCGGATAAATAACGATCTCGCCTCTACTGTTATACTTCCCTGCAAGGCCCTTCCCGTTCTCTCCCCGAAACGGAAACAGCTCGACCTGGACACTCGCAACTAGGCGCTCCTCAATGTTCTCCCTTCGCATAATCCAGTCAAGAAACCGCTGAAAAAGAGGGCTCTCCAGAGTCTTGAACGTGACCGAAGCATATTTCGCGTAGAACCTCTTCTGCCTATCGGAGAATTCGCGATTCTGAGGGCAGGCAGCTATCTGCACTTTGCCTGACAATCTACGACTTCGAGTTCGCGTTTCGCTCAACATGGACGTCTCAACTTGCTCCGAAGAAAACTAGAACCTTAGGCTAGCGCGCGCGTCTGCGCCCTCGGATATTCAATCAAGGATACTCCTGCAACACATATTAACATATTCTCCGATTTCGGCGATAAATGCAGGCTTCCCATCCGCCTGGAGGAGAATAGGCTTATTAGACCATGTTTACCGCATAGGACTACGATACAGAGATGGGTCTGATCATGACCTACAAGTCTGTCATAGACGAGCTGTCTGGTAGTGTCGCAAAGTCTTTTGTAGCTGATGTTTGTCATTTTCATCGTATTCAGGGTTCTACGATGTTTCATGAGGTTGCCGAGTACGTTAAGGCTGAACTGCTCAAGCTAGGCCTCGGCGACGCGGTTATCGAGCAGTTTCCGGCTGATGGCACGAGCAAGTATTGGACTTATGTTTCGCCTGTGGGCTGGACGGTCAGGAGCGCTGAGCTTCGCCTCGTCGAGCCTCGTGAAGAGTTGATCTGTTCGTATGAGGATTTGCCTCAGTGTCTGCACACTTTCAGCAACGCC
>CAYHAK010000041.1:0-14713 GCA_964354625.1 uncultured Candidatus Bathyarchaeia archaeon | reverse complement strand
GGGCTGGTGGCTCAGCTTGGCTAGAGCGTTCGGCTGATAACCGAAAGGTCGAGAGTTCAAATCTCTCCCGGCCCACTTTACAACGAACCCGGTCCACCGCAAAGCTTAGCGCGCGCGGTTCTGATTGTCTGCTTAGTCTTATGTAGTGAGAGACTTCACTGGGGTCTCCAAAGCCAAGGGTGCTGTGGGACATGAGCAATGAGCTGGGTCCGACTGAGAAGAATGGTTCGCTGGGCAGCTTGTTTCTTCCCTCGTTGGCGTTAGCGCGCGCGAGACGACAAATCTTATAAACTGCATGCACCGACAACTGGTATCAGGTGTCGTTTTGGCGAAAGATGATGAAATGCTAGAGGAACTGAAACAGATACGACAGCTTCTGGAACCCAAGCCAGCACCAGCAGCACCTCCACCGCCGAAGGGCCTTTGGAAAGAGTTCATTGATTTCCTGTCCAAATACAGAGTCATGGTCTTGCTGTAGCTTTCATCATGGGTGTCTATCTAGGCGCACTCGTGCAAGCACTCGTCAAAGACTTGGTTCTGCCGATAATAGGGCTGGCACTATCTGGAGCTGGCATTGGAAACCTGGCCACCCTCAGTTTTGGAATCCCCCCAACAACGTTCGACAGCCAAGGGAAACCACCAGCGCACGCGTTGAGAATGGGAAGCCCACTCACGGCGCCTTTCGGGTGTCTGGTGGGCGCGGGACCAAGTGCAGGAATGGCCCTCATATTCATCATGGCCGGAATATTCGGTGCAATTCTCAGCCTCGGAGTCTACGCCATCCCCGCCGTGCGCGACGTCGAAACTGTCATGCCGACCACGACGCCCAGAAGCCTCTGACGGAACCCTCGACAGCCACTTAGCCCACCGCGCGCGGGCGCCACTGCAGAGCACGAATGAGTTCTCAACTAGCTTCAAGACTGGATAATGACGAATACGGTGTTGTAGAGCGGCCGCGTTGGCCAAAGGGGATTCATGCCTCAAACGAAACTGAGTCTTCATCTTCCCGAATCCGAATATCTGGATCAGGCAGGTCTTTGAACATAGTTCGAAGATAACCACGCGCGCGCTAAAACGCAGCCAAAGAATCAGACCTGAGCTTCTGACTCGCCGAGAACAAGGATTAGCTTTAAAAATCCATAAGCCCCATAATACTCCTCTATTCCTAGAAAGATGCTCTCTAGAGGAATCAGGAGTTGGCGGAGAAAGCTTTCGACGAAATACTGCTCAAGTCAGTCGACGACGCACTAGCCTCGCTCGGAGAGTCAGCCAGACAAGCCATCTACTTCCACCTCGAAAAAAAGTTCAAAGTCGAGAAAAGAGAAATCCCACAACAACTAGACAACTTCGAGAAAGGCCTTGAGAAAATCTTCGGCCCTGGAGCCAAATTCATAGAAATCCTGATAATGAAGAAACTGCACGAAAAAGTGGGGCAGCCGCTCGAGTGGAACGAAAGCAAGGAGCTTGTTTTCGTCGCGTACGTGGCAGCTGCCAAACGTACGTTTTTGAAAAAGGAAGCAAACTAGGACCGCAAGGCCTCTAGGCGACTGCAGCCTCTACGCGTAAGGTTCTGTGATTTAGATTCGGAGTTCACAAATGATTTATCAAGGCTCCGCCAAGTTTCATTGCAAGTTTACATACTCTACCGAGGGAACGCCTTGCCTTCAAACAGCTTCAGCAAACTAGTCCTAGCGGCAGTTGACGAAAGCCTATCCTCATTGGGCGACTCGTCCAGACAAGCCATATTCTTCCACCTGGAAGCCTCGTTCAAAATCAAGAGAGAAAGCATCCCAGCAAACCTAACGGAGTTCTCAGAGGCTCTAGAAGGCATCTTCGGCCCCGGAGCTTCCTATCTTGAGGAACTCATAGCCAGACGCCTCCACGAGGAACTAGGCCTAACGTTCGAAGGAACAGAATGCACGAATCTCTCAGAATGCATCGACACCCTGAAAAAACACGTCCCAACAGAAGGAGAAACCACTGCACAATGAAGAACGAGAACGCCAACATCAAAGATGAAACACACGTTAAACACACAGTCGACAGACTGCGCGCGTTGAGTGACGGAGTCAATGAAGTCATCTACGTCTCGGATCCAAGAACACACGAGATACTATTCGCCAACAAAAAGACTAGGGAGCAATTCGGCGACGAAATAGTGGGACGGAAATGCCACAAGGTTTTTCTGGACATTGACAGACCCTGCCTTTCCTGCACTAACAGACAGATTTTCGGAAAGAACCTTGGGAAAACTTACATCTGGGAGCACCAGAACGTCTGGAACAAACGATGGTACAGGGGGATATCGAAGGCCATCAAATGGCCCGGAGGCAGATACGTACGATACGGCATGGCCATAGACATCACCGACCAGAAGGCAACCGAAAAGGCCCTCAGACAGTCTGAAAGAAGATTGCGCGCGCGCGATATCACTGAACGACTGAATATGGAAAAGGAGAGGAAGCATTTCGAGGACAGCCTCTCGGCCCTCAATACGTACGGCCAAAGCCTGAACATGGCGAAGAGCCTTGAGAAGATATACGATGTAACGTTACAGGCTATGGAAAAAACATTGGGTTTTGAATATGCATCCATTCTGAAAATAGAAGGAAAGACATTGCGCCTAATGTGCAACCGTGGATACTCCAAAGACCTGTCGCTCAGGTTGTCCTTAGATGGACAAAAAGGTGTCACAGTGAGGGCAGCAAACACTGGCAAGTCTGTTTGCGCGCAGGACCTGAGAAAGGAGAAAACGTACGTTCTCGGCAGACCAGGCATGCTTTCTGAATTCGCAACGCCGATCAAAGAGGATAAAAAGATCATAGGCGTCCTCAACATTGAGAGCCAAAGGGTTGCGGCCTTCGCCCAAGAAGACAAGAAACTGCTTGAGATCTTGGCTTCGCACACTGCAACGGCCATAACCAACTTGAACAGGCGGGAAAGACTCTCAGCATTGAACGAGTATGGCAAGAAGCTAAACATGGCTCAGAATCTAAGCGAGATTTACGCTCTAACTTTGGACGCTATGGAGAAAACGTTGGGTTTTGAATTCGCCACTTTCTTCACGGTAGAGGAGAGAGAGTTGCGGCTTGTGGCTCACCGTGGATATCCGAAGAAACTGAATGTTGTCCTGCCTCTGGATGCAAACAAAGGCGTGTCTCTTAGGGTTGCAGTAACAGGCAGACCTGTCTTCGTTCCGGATATAAGAAGAGAACGAGCTTACATCCCCGGCAGGCCTGGAATGCTGTCCGAGCTCGCAGTTCCAATAAAGAATGGTAAGACCGTTCTGGGCGTCTTGAACGTTGAAAGCGAGAGACTCAGAGCGTTTGGCAGGAGTGACAGAGAGCTCCTCGAGATACTGGCCTCACATGCAGCGACGGCCATGGGCAATTTGAGAAGACAATATCAGCTCAGAACACTGTCAAACAGATTGGAGTGCCTGATGAAAAACGCAACGGCGATCATTCATGCCAGAAACATGCACCAGAAGCTGGAGGCAATTGCAACTGCCGTTGGAAAATTCGGCTGGAGGAGAGTCGTGGTCTCGCTCAGAGACGAAAGCCTTGAGGGGATCGACATAGTCACGGTTGGCCTTTCAAAGGAAGAAACCAAGCTGTTGGCGAGAAGAACGGCCCCAGGACCTGTGTGGCGTGAACGACTTGGCCCGAAATTCGAGCGGTACAAGATAGGAGAATTCTACTACATGCCTTGGAGTGATCCGTGGGTTCGAGAGAACGTTCACGGCGTTCCTTCTGGCGTTTCGTCCGAGAACGCCAAAACACGCACAGGAGTTCCCAGCAGACTCTCAGCGGAGAAGACCGCTGGATGGCACCCCCACGATACGGTCTACGTCCCTCTCCGCACTCCGGAGGGAAGAACTCTGGGCATACTTTGCATGGATGATCCGGCTGATGGTTGTAAGCCTTCAAGGGAATCCCTTGTTCCTTTGGAGCTTTTTGTGCATCAGGCTGCAATGATAATTGAGAATGCTCAACTGATTGAGAACTTGCGTGAGGCACGAGAGCAGCTTGAGCAGAAGGTGGATGAAAGAACCCGTGAGTTGAGGATTTCTCAGGAGCAGCTGCTTAGAGCTCAGAGGCTGGCAGTGATAGGCGAGTTGGCAGGAATGGTGGGTCATGACCTGCGCAACCCACTAACTAGCATAGCAGGCGCAACGTACTACATCAAGAAACGACCCAATTCACAGACGGATAGCAAGATTCGCGAGATGCTTGAGCTTGTGGAGAAGAACATCGCCTACTCAAACAAGATAATCAACGACCTTCTGGACTACTCGAGAGAAATCAAGCTGGATCTGGTTGAGACCTCGCCGAAATTGATCATAACGGAAGCTTTGCGCCTTGTCAGAATTCCAAAGAGCATTAGACTGGTCAACATGGTGGAAAGCAGGCCTAGAATGAAAACTGATGTCGAGAAGATAAAGCGGTGCTTCGTTAACGTCATCAAGAATGCCGTCGAAGCCATGCCTGACGGTGGAAAACTGATGATAAAGTGTGAGAGACTAGATGGTTCAGTGGAGTTTGTGCTTTCCGACACGGGAACAGGCATGTCAAAAGAGACTATTTCGAAACTTTGGACACCTCTTTTCACGACGAAGGCAAAAGGAATGGGTTTCGGTCTGCCAATATGCAAACGCGTCGTTGAGGCTCACGGCGGATCAATTAGCGCGACAAGTGTCCGCGGGAAGGGAACGACGTTCATGGTTACTCTCCCAATCGAAGCGAAAGCAATTGACGGAGGTGAGGAATTATGGGTGAAAACACCAGAATCATCGTTATTGACGACGACGAAAACGTAAGAAAAGTACTCGTGGCAATCCTTGCAGACGAAGGTTACACTGTTGAGTCAGTCGGCACTGGAAAGGAGGCTTTGAAGAAGACTAAGGAGCAGTTCTACAACGTGGCCTTGATAGATGTTCGACTCCCAGACATCGAAGGCATAGAGCTTCTCAGGAAATTCAGACCGACGTCGCCGAAGATACGCAAGATAATAATCACGGGCTATCCGACGCTGCAAAACGCCGTCCAAGCTGTGAACGGCGGAGCAGACGCCTACATAATGAAGCCTTTCGACGTGGACAAGGTTCTCAAGGTCATTCAAGAACAACTGATGAAACAGGAGAATGAAAAGAAATTCAACCAAGACATGGTGGCAGACTTCATCGAAACAAGGATCAGGGAGCTAGATGTCAACAAAATGACTTGGAAGAGCAAGTTCTAAACACCCCTCATTTTCAACATATCCAAGAACACTCTCACCCATTAGGAGTTTTTGTTCTCTCGATCTTGTAGGGTGACACTAGCTTTTTGCGCGAGCTTCTTGCGCATGAATTTCCAGTGATGGCCGACCTTGAATCCGAGTTTTGGAAGAAGAGCGCGCGTAGGGATGTTCTGTTCTGACGTGTACAGGGCGGCAGAGTTCATTCCTTTTTCGAATAGGAAATTCATGGCTCGGCGTGTGAGAATGGCTGCGAGGTTTATGTTTCGATGCTCTGGAAGTGTGGCTGCAGGACCTAAGTAGCCTCGCTTGCCAGCCCAGTATCTGTTGTAGTATGTGTCTGGGCTTGAAACGACAACCGAGACTATCCTGCAGAATTCAGCCACATGAATCCATCCCTCATCGAAAAGAGGAGACTCACTTTTCAAGTCCTCGATAACGCCTAGCTTCACCCGTTCAAAACCGAAACCAGCGTTGACAGCTTCCACGAACGCCTTCTCCTCGTCAGGTCTTAGGCTGCGGATGGTCACACCTTCTGGCACTTCTGGAAGAGGCTTAACACCGTCAAGCATGGCGATCATATGATAGAGGCCGCCTTCCGCTCTATACCCACGTTCGACCCAAGCATCAGTCTCTGGGCTTCCAGTGTCAACAGGTGTGAAGACCAAGTCACGTTTAACGTGTTTTTCGGCTTCTTTGACTAAAAGGTCCTCAATCATCCTTCGGTTGTCGCCTTTAGGAACCACGAGCCAGCGTATCTCCTCGCCCCAATGCCCATCATTATACGTCACAGTGCCAAGAAATCTATCCTCGTCTTCGGCAATCAAGATCTCGAGTCTTCCTTCTTGGATTCGAGAACAAACATACTCTTCGCTTAACGGTTTGAACTCATAAGATTCTCTATAAGCCTCATTAAGCAACTTGACAAGGTCCGGCAAATCTGCTTCTGTAGAGGTTCGTACTTGGATAGTCATCATTCGCCCTAGTGGCTCCGAATGAATAATAAACGTTTAGGTTTTCAGAAAAGGAGGTCAGTAAGCGGCGTGGATGTAGGAAGACAGTTTAGGAAAGAGAAGGCCAACAAGCCGCTTGTATTCAGGACGCACATTGAAGTCTGGGTAACATGCCTCCAGCTCTTCGCGGCTTCGATACCCAAACAGAAGCTGAGAAGAAGCAGGAGGATTGAGGCCTATTATGCGCTGCTCGGCAGTCTCCAACTGCTGGATATCTGCGATGGCGCCGTTTTCGATCGCTATCCGGACCGTGTAGCGCCGAAAGTTCAGGTTAAGTCTCTCAGTCATGCAACGATACTCAGATGCACCTATGCGTGATTCGAGCAATGGTTTCATTTTCTGAAGCAGGCCTACGTAGTCTGTGACTCTTATCTGCCAAGCATACGGTGGGACACTTTGTTTTGCGCCGAATGCCGCCAGAATCCTTGTTAGGGGATCGCAGTAACTTGTGCGGGCAACGAGAGTGGCGAGGCCGGATTCCTTGCCTATTCTTTTTAGGAAGCTGAGAATTGCCTTGGATGCGGGATAGTCGGTGTCAGTTGACTCTCTCAGGATAAGCTCCTTTTCTTCGGGCTTGCGGCTTATTCTGAAATATGCAACCATCTTGCCAGCGTCTTCAACGGCGTATGCCTCGAAACTGTATTCACCCGCGAGGCCGGTTTCCTGCTGCATTTTCCAAATCTGCTGGTCCCACACGCTGTGAACGTAGAACTTGCTCTGGGATTGTGTGAGAAGCTTCATTGCTGGCGGAATGTCTTCGCTAGTGAATGAACGGATTTCAAGCTGAACTTCAAGATCTGGTAGCTTCTCCAGTCGTATCCTCGTCTCTTCATCCAATGCGACTGAGTAGTCATATCCAAACTGGCGGTAGAAAAGGGGTATGCCCTCTATCACAGACAAGTCGTAGCCTTGTGTCTCAACTTCCTTGTGATATTCGTTGATGAGTCTCCGCATCAGTCCTCTGTGCCAATATTCTTCGAGTGTGGCAACGCAGCCCATCTCCGCCACTTTCAGTGGAGCACCTCCGATTGCCCAGTCAACTGGTATCAGATTGAGAGTTGCCACTGTCTTGCCTTGATGTTTGATGATGAAGTGGTTCTTGAGTGTCATCTTTGGATGGTTGTGGATGAATTTCTTGACGAGAAGGTCTACGCCGGCGTTCTGTCCGAAGCACTTGCGCATGATTTCAAGGTTTTCTTTGATATCCTCGTCGGTTTCTAGGTGCTGAAAAGTGAAGCCCTCTGACATTGCTGATTCCTCTCAAGGCTATGAACAACAAGACGGCAGACCTATGAGATCTTTCTGATGCTTTCTCTATGCCTGTTGTCAGATTTCTTTGCTAGAAGTCTCTTCATTTTGTCGCCGATGTCGTCGAATATCATGGGAAGGCCCCAGCCTTCTGCTGAGTAGGCATGAACTCTGCCGGGCGTCGTGATTGAAACGCTGACTTCGTATCTTTGTTTGCCGCTCGACACTTTCTTCGTCTTGATCGTGGCGCGTATTTCCTGAATTGTTGGAAAGGATTTGCGCAGGGTTCTGGCTTCTCTGATGAACTTGTCTTGGGCCAGATGTGCCTCGAACGGGTCGTCGGGCAGGCCCACTAGGTATGCGGGAACGTCAAGCTCTTCAGGCTCAGCCAGCAGACCCACGAAGTCCCTGTAGGTCACTATGCCTTGAAGCTCATCCCAGAGCTTCACGATAGCATAGGTCTTGCGCTGCTCTATCATACTCCTCAGAACGGTTGAGGCTTTTTCCTCAGGTCCAAACGCGAGAGTGTTCATATCCATTAGCCCTTGGACCTTGACATCTGAATACCCCGCGGTCTCGCCGCTGAGAGTGCCTTTAGGCAGCCTTTCCTTCGGAAACATCGAGGCAACGATCTGGCTTGAAAGCAGGATGCCGCACAGTCTGCCTGAGTCCAGCACGGGCAAGTGGTCAATGCCATGCTTCGCCATCAGACTGCGAGCCTTGGAAAGCGAATCTTTCTTGCCGACCGTCACAGGATCCCTCTTCATTATCTTGTCCACCCGCATCTGCCAGAATTCTCTGATTGACAGAAGAGACTGGCACAGGACTTGGATTGTTACGGCGCCGTCGATTCTTCTTTCTCTTCCTATGGGCAGTGCTCTCAACCTGTAGTCGCTCATTAGTCTGGCTACCTTCCCGATTGTCTCGTTTGGCGAGAGCTTGGAGAGGGGCACCATGATTGAGGTGGCTTTCATGGAGATGTCCTGTGTTTTCAGAATGTCCCTTAACGTGACTGTGCCAGTCTTGGCGCCGTCCTCAACGAACACCTCGTAAGCGTCATTGCGTTGGAGGGTTCCGATGATTTCTGACACTGAAGCTGAAGGTGACACTATTATCGGCTTGGACTCGAAGCTTTCCACCTTGGAGGCTCTCAGGCTTTCCAAATCAAACCAATCCACGATTTCGATGAGAACTAGTCTGGTAGGTCAGCATTTAAACTCTGCTGAAACATTCGCGCGCGCTATTCGAACTCACCCGTCTGGCAGCCTCTTTACGATTGAGGCCATTACAAGTCTGCAAAGCCATAACAGGGCATCTCCTCACACTGCATCCCAGTAAAGGTGGGATATTTGAAGTGGGTGACTCGAGAATATGTGCACGTGGACAGGACAGCGTGCCCGTGGCTGATAAAGAGATTCATCGACCCAAAGGCACAGTTCATCTTCGTTCCAGTAAAGAAGATCGAGGAAGTCGTCAAGAAAGAGAAGGCCATACCCCACGATGTGCCAAGCGTCGAACTTGGCCGCCACGGCGACAGATGCAGCTTCGATGCCATAGTCGAAAAATACAAGCTGAAAGACCGGATCGTACTCGAAGTGGCAAAGATCGTGCGTGCTGCAGACACGGATAAGATGGAGGCCGCGCCTGAAGCGCGCGCGCTCTACGCTATCGTGAGAGAAACGCAAGAACGGGACTGATGTCTCCGAAAAGCGTCAGGCGTCGAGCTGGCCTCATTCCCATCTTCATTCTTATTAGGCTAAGATTTCAAAGCATATCCACGCTGGTCTGCAGATGAACTTGCACGCCAAAGACTCCGAGGGCAGGATATTCTGGGCACTGTGCATAATGGGCGCGTTCGCGATACTCAGTTCCACGATGTCGAAGAATCCGGTTTTGAAGCCTTTTGCTACAAGCTTGGGTACGCCTACAGAGTGGACGGGCTTCGTGGCGGCAGCGTCCACGATTCCGGGCATGCTCGTGAGTCTGCCTGCGGCCTCGCTTTCGGACATTCTAGGAAGGAGAAGGTTTCTGATAGTCGCTGCGATTGTGTTTGCCTCCGCGCCGTTTCTCTACGTTTTGATCACGGTTTGGTGGCAGCTGATCCTCGTCAGGTTCTATCATGGTTTTGCCACCGCAATCTTCGTGCCGGTGGCTGAGGCCTCGATAGCCGAACTGTTCCCAGCAAAACGCGGCGAACGCATCTCGCTTTTCACGTCTGCAACTTATGTGGGAAGGGTTGCTGCGCCCCTCATCGGAGGCTACATACTGGCCGTGACGAATACAAGTTTTCACTTGCTCTACGTGGCCGTGGGCGTGGCAGGCGTGACTGCACTGATCATGGGTTTGGCCTTCCTCGCTGAGAGAAAAGGACAGTCTCAGGCTTCACAGGCAGTTTCGGGCGAGGCTGCCAGGAAAATGCTTGGGGGCTGGAGAGTGGTGATTGGCAACGGCGGCGTTTTGATGGCCAGCTTCGTTCAAGCCTGTCAATACTACGCGTCGGGTGCAGTGGAGTTTTTCCTGCCCGGGTACTTGACTGAGATCGTTCATCTTGATCTCTTCTCGACGGGCGTCGTCACGGCCAGCCTCATAGCCGTGCCCATCGTGGCAAGGCCATATATGGGAAGAGTGTCAGACAGGATCGGCAGACGAATCCCCATCGCCTTAGGCTGTGTGGTCAGCGGCTTGCCTTTGTTGGTGATTTCGTTTGTGACGGCGTTTCCGATTCTGCTGGTTCTTGCGCTGGTCTATGGGCTGGGTTTTGCCATGGTGACGGCGTCGACACCTGCACTCGTAACTGAGCTTGTGCCTAGGGAGCTTGTGGGCACTTCGATGGGCTTTCTGGACATGTTGATGGATGTGGGTCAGACCGTAGGTCCCATAATCACGGGCTTCATACTTGCCTCGTATCTTGCATACCAGGGCTCGTTTCCTGCGCTTGCACTCGTGCTGCTGGCCTCCTCAGCAATCTTTCTCATCTCCGGCGTGGCCAAGCAGAAACTGACCGCACCTTGCGGCTAGAATAGATGAGGCCTGTGCGTGAAGAAGTTGCGAGGAGCACTCGAAATCGCTTCGGTCAAGAGGAGCCAGTGTCTGCTCTTCAGCCTGCTTGATTTTCGTTTCTTCAAGAACAGTGAGACAGGCAACGTGCTGTTTTTCAGCTCCCGAGAAGGCTTGCGCCAGTGGCAGTCGTTATCTACGTTTTGGCAAACGAGGTGTTTCTTTTCAGGTCGGTGAGATTCCTCGCGAACGTAGATGACGAGGTGGTTGCCATCATCGCTGTCAGCGAGAGTAGCGAAGCCCTTTACGTCAAGAGCCTTGCTGTGTCGCCGCGGTGGCGGAGGCGTGGCGCTGCCACGTTTATGCTGGGCTTTGCCTACAGGCTTGCCAGAAAGCTGAACAAGAAGTGGGTGGATCTCGGAGTCCTGAAGGCAAACACAAACGCTCAGAAGCTTTGCTCGATATGGCTTCAGGGTTAGGGCACAAGGTAAATGGTCACTCACGCTGAGGAAGAGCGTGGCAACTAGCTGAACCCGGGCTTTCTTTTCAGCACGCGCGCTAGAAAATCTTAACCGCTTCGCGCATGTCGGTGTTTTGGGGTTCTCTCGGCTTTGTAATCTGTTTTCGGGATGCTGCGTTTACGTTGATTATGTGTATATCGCCCATGTTCGTCTAAGATAGCAGGTTGGCTATTGGCGTGTTGTTGTGAGAAGGGCTTATATATGGAGACGCTAGATACAGCGTGCCTTTTAGCGGTCAAACACTACAGAACTGCGAAGCGCATAACACTTTGGGGATAACGATGAAGTGCCCGTACTGCGGGTCTGAGAACATCAAGACTCTCGAAACTAGGGATTCGCCGGAGAACGTGGCCAGAAGGCGTAAGGAGTGCGCCGCCTGCGGGAAACGCTTTACGACGTATGAGTATGTTGAGACTGTGGAGCTGATGGTTCGGAAGAAGGACGGCAGGCTAGAGCGATTTGACCTCAACAAGATCGTGAGAGGCCTGCAGAAGGCCTGCGAGAAGAGGCCGGTGACGATGGAGCAGATCCAAGAGCTTGCAGAGAAAGCGAGGCAGGACCTCGCGATGACGGGCAAGCAGGAAGTCACGTCGCAGGAGATCGGCGACCTCGTCGTCAAGAACCTGAAAAAGCTTGACCGCGTGGCCTACGTGCGATTCGCGTCGGTCTACAAAAGCTTCGAAGAACCAGAAGATTTCAAAAAAGCATTGAATGAGGTAAAAGCATGAAATATGTTAGAAAGCGTGATGGTAAACTAGAACCCTTTGATCAGGAACGTATTACGGTTGCGGTGTGGAAGGCCGCGAAGGCCGTGGGCGGAAAAGACCGCGAACAGGCCAAGAAAATCAGCGATCAAGTCGTAGCCGAGCTGAACACGCGCTTCGGCGAGGAGGGCTGTCCCACGGTTGAGGAGATTCAGGATCTAGCTGAGAAGATGCTTATTGAGAACGGCCACGCGAGAACCGCGAAGGCCTACATCATTTACAGGAAGCAGCACCAGGATCAGCGCGAGCTTGCGGCGCTTCTGAGTGACGCGGATATGGTGGACCAGTATATAGAAATCGAGGACTGGCGCGTGCGCGAGAACTCGAACATGAGCTACTCGCTGCAAGGCCTGAACAACTACCTCTCGTCTACCGTCATAGCCAAATACTGGATCACGCGAATCTATCCGCCGAACATCGCCAATGCGCACTTTTCGGGCGACATACACATCCACGATTTGGGCGTGCTGGGTGCCTACTGCGTTGGCTGGGATCTGAGAGACCTGCTGTACTCGGGGTTCGGAGGCGTACCGGGCAAGATTGAGAGCAAGCCTGCGAAGCGGTTCAGGACGGCTTTGGGTCAGGCGGTCAACTTCTTCTATACGCTCCAGGGCGAGGCGGCTGGCGCGCAGGCCTTCAGCAACTTTGACACTCTGTTGGCGCCGTTCATACGCGGCGATGGCCTCACCTACAAGGAAGTTGAACAGGCGATCCAAGAGTTCTTCTTCAACATGAACGTCCCCACGCGAGTGGGCTTCCAGACGCCGTTCACAAACGTCACGCTAGATTTGACGGTGCCTGACTTCATGAAGAACGAGGCAGCCATCGTGGGCGGAAAGCTGTCGGACACGACTTACGGCGACGTCCAGCCTGAGCTGGACATGTTCAACGCGGCATTCGCCGAGGTCATGAGCCAAGGCGACTCGAAGGGCCGAGTGTTCACTTTCCCAATCCCCACCTACAACGTAACGAAGGACTTCGGCTGGGACTCGCCGATAGCCGAGAAGGTTTTCGAAATGACCGCCAAGTACGGCGTGCCCTACTTCTCGAACTTCATCAACAGCGACATGAAGCCTGAGGACGTGCGGAGCATGTGTTGCAGGCTCAGGATAGACAACAGAGAGCTGCGCAAGCGCGGCGGAGGCTTCTTCGGCGCCAACCCGTTGACGGGGTCAATAGGCGTGGTTACGTTGAACATGCCTAGGATCGGGTACCTGTCAAAGGATGAGGATGAGTTCTTTGAGCGTCTCGAGGACATGATGGAGGTTGCCAAGGATAGTTTGGAGACAAAGCGGAAGGTACTTGAGGCGTTCACGGAGAGTGGCTTGTACCCGTATTCGAGGCGATATCTCCGCAACGTGAAAGAGAAGGAGCAGAAGTATTGGAAGAACCACTTCTCGACCATAGGTCTCGTGGGCTTGAACGAGGCGATAATGAACCTGCTGGGCGGCAGCATCGCCACGCTTGATGGCTTGGACTTCGCGATGAGAGTTCTCACCTTCATGCGCGAAAAGCTTTCAGACTTCCAAGAGCAGACAGACAGCATCTACAACCTTGAAGCCACGCCGGCCGAGGGTACAAGCTACAGGCTCGCACGGATCGACAAACGCAGGTATCCAGACATCCTCGTCGCCAACGAACGGAACCTGAAGCAGGGAGCCCAGCCGTTCTACACGAACTCTTCACAGCTACCCGTCGACTACGAGGGAGACTTGTTTGAGGCGCTGGAGCATCAGGACAAACTGCAGACGCTGTACACGGGCGGAACAGTGTTTCACATCTTTCTCGGCGAACGCCTGCACTCTTGGAAGGCCGCAGTAGACCTCGTCAAGAAAGTGGCCTTGAACTCGCACCTGCCCTACTTCACGCTGACGCCTACGTTCAGCATATGCTCGACACACGGCTACGTGAGCGGCGAACACAAGCAATGTCCGACGTGCGGGGCGAAGTGTGAGGTTTACTCACGCGTGGTGGGCTACCTGAGGCCCGTGGACCAGTGGAACGACGGCAAGCAGGCCGAGTTTGCGGTGCGCCGAACCTTCGACAAGTCAGCCGTTATCCAAGCCGCGCCGATACCGGCCTGAGTGAGAAGAACATGAAGTTCAGCGGCCTCCAGAAAACAAGCCTAGTAGACTTTCCGAACAGGGCAGCATCGGTGCTCTTCACGCCGGGCTGCAACCTGCGCTGCCCATTCTGCCACAATTGGAGAATAGTCATCGACCCAAAACCACCGTTTCTCAACGAAGAAACAGCGTTGAACATTCTTGAAAGCCGCAAAAGATACATCGACTCGGTTGTGATAACAGGTGGCGAGCCGACTATTCACAAGGAGATTCCGAGGTTTCTGAAGAAGCTGAAAGAGAAGGGATTCGCGGTCAAGCTTGACACTAACGGCATTGAACCGCAGGCGTTGGAGGAGTGTTTGCCTTACCTAGATTTCGTGGCCATGGACGTGAAAACCTCGCTAGTGGGCTATCAGCGGCTGGGTGCGAAGGACACGACTGGACTGTTGAGATCTATTGAGATGCTGAAGACTGGGAAGGTGGCCTACGAGTTCAGAACGACGGCCGTGCCAGGCCTCGTAGATATTGAGGATGTTACAAGCCTCGGTGAGCTCGTCAAAGGAGCAGACACTCTCGTGCTGCAGCAGTTTGTTCCAGACGACACGCTGGACCGAAGCTTCACAAAACTCAAGCCTCACTCGCCCGAAGCTATCTCCAATATCGCAAAGGCACTGAGACAATACGTCAGCAATGTGATGCTTCGTGTCTAGAAGCCTCAAACCAATACACCGTTGCTCTCAATTGCGTCGTTCTTGTGCTCATTTTCTGTCAAATTCCTCATTTCTGCAAAAAACCTTAAATCTAACCACAAAACCAACAGAATGTGTGATTTCATGACAAGTCACGGCTTCGGTGGCGTAGCACGCGCT
>CAYHAK010000040.1:0-15198 GCA_964354625.1 uncultured Candidatus Bathyarchaeia archaeon | reverse complement strand
ACTACACAGCTTTGAACAAAGAAAGCATTACGTACGAGGATATTGCCGCGACAGATGCAGACGTCTTGATCATTTCATGTGCATATGATCCATATGCAGGTTGGCAGTTCACCGACGCTGAAATAGAAGCAATAACGCAATATGTCCATGAAGGACATGGACTAATAGCCACAGCTGGAACGCTCTACTCCCAGGTTCCAAACAACAACAAGCTAACGCCGCTGTTTGGACTAGACGAAACAACTATGTGGGGTGGAACGGGAACAGACCTCCTACATCTATTGAACACAACCCATCCTATCCTCGCGAATGTTCCAAATCCGTTGGTCTTCCGACAAGTCGGAACCGCACTTCCTTACGATGGGCTTTGGGACTCAAATGAATTGGCGGGCGGCAAGTATCTTGCACTTGGACATTATCAAGAAAGTGCGATAGTCACGTACAGAGGCTTGGTCTACATTTCTCCGTGGCTTGAAGTCATTCCACCATATTATCACCATCACTTGCAGTTACTCTACAACGCCATAACATGGTCACGATATCAGAAGCCGGAACATGAACTCGTAGTATCTTTGGAGGCTCCAAAACGCCTTAACCCCGGTGAGGTCACTCTACTAAACGCGACCGTCTTTAATAGAGGAAGAAGTGACGAAGCAGGTATTGGACTACAGCTATTCATTGACGACGTGATGGTTGACTCTGTGACTATACCGGAGTTGTCGGTTGACTCTTCCTACACACTCAGCTATCTGTGGACTTCAGCTGTTCAGGGCGTGTATAACGTCACGGCCTATGCGCCGCCCATATCTGGAGAAGAGTTTACAGAAAACAACATCAGTGAAAAGAAGGTCACTGTATTGTTGATAGTTGTGAGAAGTGTCCTTGTCTACACGGACGACTACGTGATTGCACCTTCTTCAAGGTATCTTATCGTTGCCTTGGATAACTTGGGAATCAGCTACACCCATTATTCTGACGATCCCTGGGGATTCAGCGCGGCATTGGTGAGCCAGCCTTGGGACCTAGTCGTAGTTGACCACTGCAACTACTATGCAATGGGGTATTACTGGACAGAGCTTGAGGAATATGTGCGCAATGGAGGGCTCCTTATTCTAAGCACCTTTGACATTGATGGGTCTAATTCAGAGCCTACGACTCTATGGAATACTCTCGGAGTTCGTTGGGTTTCAGACATGTCGTATCCAGAACCCGTATATCGATGGGTGTCTTTGCATTCAATATTCACTTTTCCAAACACGGTGGGTGACCTTACCTCTTATACGGAGGATTACTATGATCACGGCGACCACGTGGCATCCACTACCGGCACACCAGTTGCAGGCTTCACGACATCACCTTCGGAGGGTTATGCATCCGTAGTCGTGGGCAACGTCTATCGAACAGTGCTTTTCAGCTTCAAGTTAGCCGAGTTTCGTTACGATCAAGACGGTGACGGAAAGCTTGACGCAGTCGAACTGTGGGAAAACGCCATTGTTTATGCGAATACTCCTGTCGAACACGACATCGCTGTAAACATGGAGGCTCCAAAATCAGTTAAGCCGAGCGAGTCTGCGCTTCTGAACGCAACGGTTTCTAATAAGGGATTGAACGACGAGATTGACGTAGAACTACAGATCATAGTTGATGGAAGCGTGGTTCAGTCTGCTACAATCGACGAGTTGTTGACAAGCGGCTTCTACACGCTCAGCTATCTGTTCACTCCCACGGTTGAAGGCATATATAATGTGACAGCGTATGCGTTGCCCGTATCCGGCGAGGACAACATACAAAACAACGTAGGATCGGCAAGAGTAATTGTCTCCACGCTCCTTGTGGCTTTGTTCCAGAATTGGTACCCGTGGGATTATCCATCAAATGAGGAAGCCCTTGACCGTTACGGCATGCTCTATGTCGTGTTCAGTTCAAGCGATTTTGGCAGGGTTGACCTAAGCATGTTTCGGAAGGTAGTGATTACTTCAGATCAGGATCAAGCCTTCTACAATGGCATGGATATGTATCGGTGGTGGTTTGAGGATTACGTGCGCAACGGCGGTTTATTGGAGATTCATGCTGCCGATTATGGCTGGCATGGAGGCGGCTGGATCGGTGCCCTTCCCGGAGGATTCGGGTTTGCCAACTATGGCTCAGACTACGTGACTATTATCGACTACGCTCACCCAGTTGTGACAACACCGAATTCAATCAGTGACGCCGAACTCGACTATTGGAGCTATTCAGTGCATGGATACTTCCACACGTATCCTGCAGACTCTCACATCGTAATCATCGAAGACCCCACACAACAGCCAGCTTACCTTGAGTTTAACTATGGCGCCGGATTCATTGTGGCTTCCTCTCAAGCACTCGAATGGGGATACAAGAACCAGCGTAGCCGAATACTTGAAAACAGTCTACTCTACATGCCCATGAGATATGAACATGATCTCGCAGTCTCCGTAGTTGTTCCAACTTATCTTGAATCTAGGACTTCCACACTGCTAAACGCAACTGTTCGAAACAGAGGACTGAACAACGAAGCTGATGTAGAACTGTATTTACTAGTTGACGGCACTGCAGTTGGCTCTGCCGCGATTGCGGAACTGCGGGTAGGTGAGTCCTATACCATCAATTGCGCATGGACACCGACGGCAGGGGGAAGCTACAATATCACAGCTTACGTTCCACCAGTGCCAGGAGAGGAAGACATGGCAAACAACGTTATGACGAAACAAGTAAACGTTTTCTTCTATGCGCGTTACTATCTCCCGCACGAATGGATTGGCGATGGAGATCCCATGGGCTGGCATGCTGACGACAGTAGTTGGCAATACGACTTACCATTTGACTTCCCGTTCTATAACACCTATTACAGAACAATATACATCTCCAGTAATGGTTTGATAACTTTCATCCTTCCGGACCAAACCTATAGTAACAGCATATCTGGATTAGCTGGCAAGTTGGCTATTGCTGTGGCTTGGGACGACTGGTTAACATACTCCCCTAACGACATTTATGTCTGGCAACCAGACTCTAACCACGTCATCATTAGATGGGATGCTCGTCATATTAGCTCAGGGGCTGCAGGTAACTTTGAGGCGACATTAGGAGCGGACGGCGTTATTCAATTCAACTACGAGTATAATGACGGCCCTATAACGGCTACGATAGGCATCTCAAACGGCGCTGGTCATATCCTTGCAGAAGATGTGGAAACTGTCAACTGTACTAACACTGTGCTCTTTACACCTTTTCAGCAGGAGCATGACCTTGCAGTGACATTAGATGCGCCAGCGATGCTTTCGCTTGGTTCAGATACTATTCTGAGTGCAACCATTTGTAATACAGGATTGGGCAACGAAACGAATGTGACAATACAGCTGATTATTGATGGCAATACCGTTGCATCAGAAGCAGTTTCAGAGTTAGCGAGCGGCTACTTCCACACTTTAACTTACCCATGGATTCCAACGATCGAAGGAACATACAATATAACAGCATATTCTCCTCCAGTTGAAGGCGAAACAGTGACACATGACAACATTGCCGTCAAGTTGGTTCGGGTGCGCGCTCAAGGGCCTCTACCTCCTGACAGGCCCGCAGTATACGTGAATCGCACCATCACGACAACAGACGTAGGCTCGACTTTCACTATAAGCGTGAACATCTTCAACCTGACCGACACTTACGCAGCTGACCCTGACCTTCCCGGGCACATGGTTCCACTTGGGAACCTCTATGGCTTTGACGTCCAATTCACCTGGGATCCAACCATGCTGCAATACGTTAGTCATACGGTCACCGTTCCAGAAGAAAGCCACCTTGGAGGCATACTTCACTCTCCACCCGACCCTCTCGAAATCGTAAACGTCATCAAAGAAGACGGTAACATCCCAGAAGCTGACCCAAGAACCAGAGCATGGTTCGCCTACTCGACATTCTTTCCAGCAATTCCCTTCAACAATCTTGGTGAGTCAAACACGGTTTTCTTTATGACGTTCAGAGCAATTGCCCAAGGTAACTCCATTCTGGAAATAGTGTCGGCAGACCTAGCGAATGACGAAGCCAGTCCGATACTTCACAGCAACATGAACGGTCTAGTCAAGGCAGGCGGTGCTTCAGGCAATCGTGACGTCGCAGTGGTAAATGCTACAGCCAGCCCATGTGCTGTCTACGCTGGCAGGATTGTCAACATCACCGCAGTGGTTGCCAATCAAGGTAACATGACAGAAACCTTCAACACCAACGTCTACGCCAACAACACACTTATAGGAACTCGGACAATTCATGATTTGGCCCCGATGCAGAATCTCACACTCTTCTTCAGCTGGAATACAACGGGACTGGACGCGGGTAGAAGTTACGTGATATGGGTTGAGGCAAGCACAGTTCCAGACGAGACCAACACAGAAAACAACAGATTCATAGACGGTCAAGTGAAAATCAAACTGCGCGGAGACATCAACGGAGATGACGTAGTCGACATTTTCGACGTCATTCTGGCAGTCATCAGCTACGGTTCTCACCCTGGAGATCCGGATTGGAACCCTGATGCTGATCTTGCCTGGCCGCTGGGGCAGATCGACATATACGATTTGGTAACCTTGACTTCTCAATATGGGAAAACGCCGTAAAATGCGGCTTTTCCTCTTTTCTCCAGTATCCAACTAAAGATAGTTTCTTCACGCCATCGGGCCGTGCTGCCAATTGATCATGCCACTAGAATAATATTCCAGAATTCTTAAGAGGCCCTTCACCTCTTTTGTTGTTGATTGATGAGGGAGAATGGAGAAGGAGGCGAAAAACAGTGAAAGCAAAATTGTTCGCGTTGTTCGTAATCCTAGGCTTAGCAACAGTGTTGCTCATGAGACCAGCATATGCCGCGATACCTGGCGACATCGACGAAGACGGGGACGTCGATTTATTCGACGTAACAATGGCAACAAGCCAGTATGGGCTCACGTCTGGAAACCCACTTTACAACGCAACCATCGTCGGATTGGCTGACATCGCAGCTCCATATGACGGCGTGATCAACATCTACGACCTCGTAACACTGGTATCTCACTACACAGGCTCGCTATAACACAGCGTCTAAGCGGACGATCGATCGATCCCTTCCTTTTTTTGTATGATATTCTCTGCCGTCCCAGCATGATCCTCGAAGCTCTTGTTCAGATGGGGCTGTTTTAGCGCGCGCTCTAACGATTCCTTCTCTTTATTCGGCGCAATACTTGCCATGTCGCCAAAGCTTAAATCAAGCGCAGAGCTTGTTTGGATTGAGGTTTACATGATGCTTAGAAAAATATGTGCTGCCTCTGTGTTGCTGTTCCTGTCAGTGCTTGTTTTCAGCTCAATCATAATCGTCAAGTCCACAAGCAATCCAATGGACGACTATCCAGTGTTGCAGGCGACTCCGTCGAGCTTGGAAGGCATTAATGTAGGTGAAGTCTTCACTATCACCGTCACTATTTCCAATCTGGCTAGCAAGAATCTCTACGGCTTCGACATCAGCTTTGAATGGAACACAAACGCCCTTGAATACGTCAGCCACGAAACGAGGATACCGGTGGAGACAGTTTCAGGCGGTGTGTTGCACCAGCCAGTTCTTGAGATCATGAATGAAGTGTTTGCCTCAGATGGCGTCTACTCACTTGCCTATGCTTCGATGTTACCGGCAGAGCCATTCAATGAAGATGGTGTCGTCTTCACCGCCACTTTTGTACTTCGCCAGGCAGCTGAAGGTGCTTTCAGCTTCGGCCAAGTCATATTGGTGGACAACCTTGGCAGGGTGATACCCCTGAATGGTCAATCCCCCGAAACTCCACTCCCTCTCCCAGACAGCCAGCCAATGAGCGAGTATCGAAAGAAGGCTGGTGAGGGTTGGCTTCGATGGTGGATAACAGTGATGCGACCCCGCATGTCCTGCAACAGCTATTCCAACGGATGGACACGCGCCCACAACTAGAAGCATAAGATCCCCACTTTCCCCCTCGCTTTTTTTGGTATCTTGTAGATCCGAACACAATCACGATTTTGAGCAAACGCCAGATCAATCGTAGTAAGACTAATGTAATGGTTTCAACATTTTTATCTGGCATGAGACACAGGCGAGTCTTGGGCTTATCGATCTTGCTCATTTGTTTGGTTCTAACAGTGTTGATGCTTGCGGAGATGCCCGTCGTTACGACTGACAAGTTCCAGATTACGAACCCGATAGAAGTGGATAGCATGGTTGGGGAGGGGATCCAGAATTTCTCCAATCTCACTTTGCAGGTTCCAGAGAACGTCGCGGACTATCGTGTCAAAGGTGAGATATCTCCCGTCAACACCCCTATTCAAGTGGACTTATGGGTGGTAAATGAGACAGGCTTCGAGATGTTGGCCACGATCTTGAGCTATGCCGACGTTTTCAAGCCCGAATACCCAAACAAAAGACCATATGATTCGGTAAAGACGTACGCAAAAGAGATAAACATCACATCCCGAAGGCAATTCGAACTGGCAAACTTTGACCACAACGGCACGTACTGCCTCTTGCTCTTGAACTTTTTTGAGGCAACTCAAACCGTCTCCGTGAACATTGAAGAACAGCACGTCCAACCATATTCGCGCACTCTGCTGGAACGCACTCAGGCAAACATGATAGGCGTAGGTGTAGTTGCTGCACTTGGGGCGTCCCTCGTCATTGGCAAACCCAGGCGTTCAGGGAAGCGGGCAAGAAGCCTGTCTGCGAGCATGTGAGATTCGCGCGCACTAGCGTGAATTTGTGCAAAGCCTCGCGCGTGATCAAAATCGTCAGGAATCATCGGTCCAGCAACTCCTTCTGGGTAGTCCCTTTTGTCGGGGCCCTCTTAATGACTGCTTCGGTTGCAGGCAGCAGCGCGTGCTCGGGCCTTGGGCTGTGCGCGTTGTACGCTAGCTGGACGAGCGCATGCTATTTGGCTTGATTTGTGGCTGTTAAAGCTTAATTAATAGTTATCCAGTAGTTCTACCTCAGGGTTCGTGTTTATGGCGTCTAGGCTTCGGGGGATCGCTGGTTTTCTCTCGCGTAGACGGAAACAGGTCTTTCTTATTCTTTTGTGGGGCATCGTGTTGGGGCTGATTGTGATCAAGGTTTACTGGACAGGTTACCAAGAGATCAGGTGGCTTAAGGTCTATCAAGTGCCGTATGGGTGGTATGAGACTCCTAACCCGGTTTTTCTGGATTTGATGCTTGTGTTGTTGGTCAGCACTATTGTGGGAATCTTGGTTTCGGACGCCAAGTTCCTTTTCTACGGCTACGCTGCCGGAATGTTCTTCGCGTTCGTCATAAGCTTTGCTTACGTGATGATCTACATGTGGACCGAACTGGGCCTGGCTGGCATGTTCACTTTCAGCGCATTCGACTGGGAATGGGCTGTCCTCTTCTCGATATGGAACGTCGGGAAAATAATGTTCCCACAGGTTATCCTACTCAGCTTGTTGGGAGTGATTGCAGGAGCCATGCTACGAGAACTGATCGGCTACTGATCCTCGTCGGAAGCAGATCCGTGACTTGGTAAAGCTTAAATCATTGAATGGTCATTAACAGCACCGTATCTTTAGGGTGAAATAACATGAAATCAGGAAAAGCGTTAAGCCTCTTTCTAATAACGATTGTGCTCACCGCATGCTTCGGATTCTTCAATCTAACGCCAACAGCATCTGCTGACGACATGGGCTTGATAACCAAAAGTCAGTACCCAGTCGTCTATGTCTACCCGCAGAACGTCACAACTCCAATCGGCGAGAATTTCACGATTGCGGTCATCGGGTTCAACTTCACAAATGAAATTATAAACGAACCGGGAGGCTCGGCGACTCGTCAGCTTGGCAATCTTATGGGTTTTGATATAAAATTCACATGGGATCGAGCCATCCTCAAATACATAAAGCACACAGTTACGACTCCCAGCCCAGACTATCCTGCGCCGAATCTGCCGAGTCCCTACTTGGGAGTGCTCAATGGCTCTAACCCGCTTCAGGTCATGGATTATGTGAACGAGTCAGGGCACATGCCAGACACTGATCCTGAGGTCAGGGCATGGTTCGCCTATGCGACAATGTATCCGGCTCTTCCTCAGAACGGGAATTGTACTTTCTTCACTATGACCTTTCAAGTGATTAAGACTGGCGAAAGCCCACTTCGTATAGTTGGGTGTGACTTGGCAAGCGACGACCCCCAAATCTACTCTCTGGTGCGCAACGGGGCGTATCGGACGGCTGGCGTGCCTGTGACTGACTTCACGTATCAGCCTAAGCTGCCTGTTCTGGATAGACCAGTCAATTTCACCGCTACAGTAAGTGAAAACACTTCCAGCATCAGAAGTGATGGTTACTTGTGGGACTTTGGAGATGGCAACAAGGAGAACGTTTCAGCGCCCACGGTTTTGCATACTTATGCATCCCAAGGCAACTATACGGTGAATCTCAAGGTCGTCGACATGTTCGGTATTGAAAGCGCTACTGTAAGCCGATTCGCGAATGTGATAGTCAGGGATTTGCGGGTCGAGAAAGTTGAGCTTCCACCAGCAGCAAGGGTCAGGGTGGGTCCGATGAACATTATCAACATGAGCGCCACTATCCGTAACTTCGGTCCCGTAGTGGAGAACTTCACCACACACGCCTACTTCAACACAAGTAACGTTGATCTTGTCAATCCTTTCACCGCCAGTTGGGCCTTCATAGACTCTGTGAACAGCAGCGTCAACGCCTGGCAGCCCGGAGCAATAGGTGCGAAGACGGTATATACTGGCATAAACTCCACTATCCTGCCGCCAATGGCACACTACCACTTCTTGGTGAATGTGACTGGGATTCCAGCAGAATTCGAGAGAAACATGACAGACAACTATATGGTGTCACCAACTGCGATATTCGCGACGAACGTCACTATTCATGATGTGCTAATCAATAGCTACGACTGTCTGCTGATAGTGGGTACTGGAACCACTGCTAAGCGATGGTCTCCACCGTTTGCTGAAGGTGAGAAAACCACAATCAGGCTAGCTATCAGAAACAACGGAACAGACGAGGAAAATGCAAGCATCAAACTCTACTCCAACGGTACCGTGCTGACGCAGTTCAACGTGACGCTGGGTTTCAGCGAGCTAAGAGCGGTTGCTGACTGGACCGAGACACTCGGGCTCGGCAACCACAACATGACAATCGTAGTGCAGGCTGGAGACTCCATCGTCAGCGCAACCAAATGGGTACGTATTATCAGGACACCTTTGATCCAGGTGAGCATCACTCCATCAGAGATCGTGGCAAACCAGACGCTTGTGACATTTAGCGCCAACGGCACGATTCATCAGGATACAGGCGGAAACGTCACTTCTTGGACTTGGGGAGTGTATCGCCCGGGTTCTGCGTGGGATACTTCAGATCCACTCGTCACCTTGAACGGCAAGACAGTGACCTACAACTTCACGAGGGAAGGCAATTGGACTGTTGTTCTAAGGATCATAGACAACTATGACATAGCTTATGATGATCAGCGGCCGGCCTCAAGTGCCTATTTGCAGGTCGAAATGGTGAACGTCAAAGCAACTGGTGGAGGCGAAACTGAAAACGGGTTACCACTGATGTACATTCTGGCGATAGTCTTGGTCGTCGTTGCGATCGTCGCAGCAGTGCTTGTGATTTTCATCCGCAGACGCAGGGTCGGACCCACGGAAGTCAAGAAAGATTCGATAGAAACTTAGCCACCATCTTTTTATTTTTGAGTAGTGCACGCGACATTTTGAGTGTTCCTGAAGTTGTCTGATTCAGGCAAAACTGCGGTTCTCTGATTGTAAATAAAAAAAGAAGGTTGGTTGTCTAGATGCTCTTCTTTTTCGTGTATCTCGATGTCAGGAAAGCTGCCATAGCCAATGCCATCAATATGAGCGTTAGCGACTGCAAACCGCCTATTTCCGGTACGATGCCTGTGGTGATTATGCTTACGTTGTGCATGTTGTGCGAGTACGTGAAGTATATGTATGTGTTCGTGTCGTCCGAGGTTATCTGCGGCGTGACTGTTTGGCCGTCTATCTGGACGACCCATCCATTTTCTGCAGGGGTGATGTCAGTCCACATAAGGCTCCTCGGAATGCTGACGTTGCAGAATCCCATGAACTGCTCTGGCCCTGCGACTGTGAACGTCAACAATGGCGCTGGGGCACTGGACTCGACGAGCATCACTGAAGAGTTGCTTCTTGTGCTCACTGTATAGTCTACACTGCCAACTGTCACTGTGTGGTCGTTCACGGCCACTATGTTGACCAGTCCATCTGGACTGTTGTAAGGTATCACGATTGCTCCTTCAGAATTGTTGTATGGGTCCTCTGGTCTTTCTGGGTGCGGATATCCCGCCAGGCCTGTTGACAAAGTCCTGATGATCGTTAGTGGGGTGCAGGTGTTTGCTTCAAAGGTTATCGTGAACAGCAATCCGTCTCCCGATGCAATGTCATGTGTTTCGGCTGGATACTGCATGTAGGCAAGCCAGACTATGCCGGCGGTATCGTCGATCTCGCTCTTTATTACCCATGTGAAGTTGAAGTCTTCCAAGAACGGGCCTTCAGTTATGGACAAGGCATCCGCAAAGCGAGTATCATAGGACAGCTGTATGTCAAAGCCCCCCAAGTCCCAATACGCGTCTAGATCGTGGAGCGATAAGCTCACGTTGAACCGATGCGGCGTTGGGCCTTCGTAATTGTAGGTTGCGGGTTCGATATTTAGTGTTGGTCCAGCAGGCTGTGTCATGCCGTACAATGGGATCTCTAGGTCGATCGGGTCATTTGCTATAGCTGTTCCCAGGCTGTTTGATATGTCCGAAGTGACAAAGTGAATGGCGATGCTTGCATCGACCGCCACCGGTTGATATATCACTTCGAATTCAAAGACCGCAATTGTGGCATTTCCATTCTGTCCGACTGCCGGGAGCATTGATGCAACGACAAACCATGCCATTGCGGCTGGATCAGCATCCGGAATGCCGCCTGCCTCGTCGGTAATGTTCTTAACTTCCAGTGTCGGCGCGTTCAATGCTCCTACGTATGGGCTTGGCGTGTTTGGCGCTGGGAAGCTGCCTGCTGGAACAGTGAGTGTGTGGCCTACGTATTGGATGTAAGTTGTGTCCCAGTTGACTTGAACGTCAAAACCGTAGAAATCTGTGACGTTCTCTATGACAATTGCCGCCTTGAATCTTTGGCCGACCGCGTTGTCCGGCCCCAGCGACGTGACGCTGGGGATGACTCGCAGTTTCGTTTCGGCTGCGCTTGCTGTTTTCAGAGGAATGGCTGTGATGAATAGTAGTGCGACGGCTATGAGCGAAGCTATTTTCCATGTTTTCCATTTCATTTATAGACACCGAAGTCTTATTAGACAATAATCTATATTTGAATTTTACTGAGCCGAAATCCACAAACCTTTTGCTAAGATCGAACTGGCTTCCAGGAACTGTTTAGTTGGTGAATAAAAGAGAAAAAAAACGAGAGGGATCTCGGATTCTACGGGCAATGCTGTCCATAGCGGGAAGTCAATGTCACTAGGTCGAAGAGATCGATGTATCCCCATGGTTGAGCTAAGTCGGCATCTGGGTTCCAGTCAGGATCTGTGCTGTGGTGGTGGTATATTGTTGTTATGGCCACTACGTCTAGAATGCCTATCACGCCATCACCGTCGACGTCGCCCAGCAGTTTGATTTTGACCCAGCCGTCGTAGCAAACGTTGTTTGTGGGGTCAAGTTCGTATGGGACTATGCTTGCTCTGGCGGATATTGTGAAGTTTTGGCATGGTGTTTGTCCAGTCGTGTCCCAGTGGAATGTCAAGGTCGCATTCGACCAGGGTCCTAACGTGACACCTTGAGTGTCGATTGTGTTGCTGTCATAGTATGCGGTTACGTCGAACGTCTCTGTGGTCATGTTGCCTCGGTTCATTGCGATTACTTCTATGGTTACCGTTCTTCCTGGATAGACTTTGTTGGCAGACGTGACGGCCACGTGCATTATGGCTACGTCTCTAAGCAGCGTGGCGAAGAACCCGTCTTCGGTTATGTGGGGCATGTTGTTGCCGTCTCGGTCGCTGATGCGCGTGTCGCTTAGATGTAGAACAGTCTGGCCATAGTTACGCACTTGGAACGTCAACTCGACGACGGTTGTAGCTCCATATATCGAGAAGGGTTCGGCCGGGGGATAGTACTGCACGTAGACCCAGAAGAATCCTTCAGTGTCATTCAATGCTATTTCAGGGTGGAAATGTGTGTCATTTGTAGGCGGGATGATGACTGCACCTAGGCCCGTTAGGGCGTTGATGTCGTAGCTTAGCTTGAACTCGTAGTCATACATTTCTATGGCGTTCTCGATTTTGATCTCAATGTGGAAGATGTCACCTATCTTCATGGTTGGGTCGATCAGTTCTGGCGGATACACGAACATTCGTGTGACCAGCATGTTGTTGAAGTATCCGTTCAGCAGCTCATCAATAGGTATCACGTTGCCTCCTGAGTCGTGGAACAACACATCATTGAGCGTTAGTGGTGTTCCTCCGGTTCCGGTAACATGGAATTGCACAGTGGCCAATATCACGTTTCCGTTCTGTGAGGCTGCTGGCGGGACTAGCCATCCTCTGACGTGCAATCTTCCTTGGCTTTCGAACGTCTCAACTTGCGTTTGTGCGGGTGGGAATGCGGGGCTCACATTTACGCTTACGGTGTCTAGGATCGTCGTGTTGTAGTCAAGCCAAAAGTCAAAGTCGTAAAGGTCTACCACGTTTATTACGGTGATGTTTACGGTGAACGTGTGGGACGGTGTGAGGGTCGAGTCCACGATTGAGCGTGGCGACACCAACACATCCACGGGTTGCGGTTCGTAGTTGCTGAAGAACCCGTTCTGTACGGTGCGTGCCATCGGGATACCTAGTGAGTCTGCGAGGTCAGCGTTCGTCAATTCGAGTACGCAACTGCCTACTCCTATGACGCGGAACGTCATCTCAAAGGCTATTCCGTTCCCGTTGAATCCGGCAGCAGGAAGCATCGATGCGTATGCTAGCCAATACGTGCCTGCAACGGGGTCAACGGCATTCATAATCGCCAGGACTGGTGTGTGCAGAATCCCTCCTGGGTACGTCTCTACCGGTATTTTTGCAGCGTGGCTGACGTATTCCAACAGGCCAGGGTTCCACTTGAACTGCAAATCCACGCCATAGAGGTCAGTTGCGTTGGCTATGTTTACTCTTATTGTGAATGTGGTTGGGGAGAAGATGTCCTTTACGCTCGGCGGATCGACATAAACTGTTGCAGGTGATACGGCCTTGACTTGGCTCATCTTGGTCGGTATGATCATCGCAGCCAGAATTATCAGGCATAGCAGGGACAGTGTCAGCTTTACTGATTTGGATAAGTTCGTTTTTCCTTCCTCCTCTACTAGTAGGAGGATATGCTCTCTGGCAACTTAAAGATTATGGAAGGATGTTCCATAGAAGAGAAAAACAAAGGTTGTTTGTGATGAACTAGTATTTCTTGCCGAAGATTGCTGTGAGTTTCGTCAGGTCATAGATGTCGATTTTGCTGTCGGGCTTGAGGTCTGACATTATGTTCCATTTCGGTGAAGTCGGGGTCGCGCCATAGCAGATCGTTATTTTTGTCAGGTCGAAGATGTCTATTTCTCTGTTATTATTCTGGTCACCCAGTGCCATCGTGTGTATGAGTTTCGAGCGCGCGTTGTCTGACGTGTCAGTTTCGTTGACAACTGGAGGTATGGTTGCGGTCAGGTTGTAGTGAGCGTATCGTACTATGCTGGTCGTGTTCCAGGTGAAGTTCAGCGTTGTTGACAGGCCGGGTCCAAGGTTTGTGACTTGTTGTGTCTGAATCAGGTTGGTCGTGTTGTAGTATAGTTTCACGCTGAAGGTTTGGTTCACAGTGCCCTCGTTTTTGACGGTAACTGGGATCTTGACAACCCATTTGTCGTAGATTGCGTCCAAGGGTTGAAGGTTCAATATTGCAGGGTCGTGTATCAATGGGACGGCGAACGTGTTTGCGTGCGTGTCTGTCCATCCTTGGTACCATGCTGAGGCATTTACACTATAGGTTCCTAGGACTGAATCAGGAGATAGCGTGAAGTTCATCTTGTATGTTCCGTTCTGGATGAACGGTGTTGGCAAGGGATTGCCTGATGGGTTGTCGCCTGCGGATTTCTTCAGTGTGTAGTTTCCTGCCTTTTCCGGGCAGTATGGAACTCCTCCCGCATGTGGCCAGTCAGTATAGGCGTTGGCATATATCGGCGAAACTCCGGTGTTCGCCCATGTTGGAATGTACATGCTTCCTCTAAGGGTCGTCACATCTCCAGAAGCCGCTACGTACTCAAAAGATAGAGTGTCTATTGGGATAATGCCATTATCATAAACGTTGATCGTGAGCACAATTTCCTGGCTTACCGGGCTGTTGTTTCGCACAGTTGCATTGAAGTAGGCTTCGTTGCCTCTGACTACGCTCTGCAGCGAGCGACCTTGAGCGGTGCACAAGGAAGCGCTGATGACCTCAACTGGCCATCCTGAGTATGGAGGCGTAATCGTTCCGACAGGAAGAGTTCTGGCTACAATGATTTTGGGCGGGCTGTCGGGATCTCTCACTTCCACGCCTACGAGTCCGCCTTGAACTGGGTTGCTGTCAAGCGTCAAGTTTCCATAGATTTCCACTTCCTCCAAGCCATAGACGGATTTGTTCGTATATACTGTCACCACAAACCCTGGCGGGGCAAGCACTGTTGATGTTGCCAAGATGCTTGCGCCAAGAAGCATCAGCAATGCTGTTACGAGTGCTTTTCTGAGAAATTGGCTGGACATTGAGCTCCCCCTTTCATATAGTTTTAGTTAATGCTTATCTATTAAATGTTCTGGAATCGTATTCTATTCTTTGAACGAGCGCTCGCTATTCTTATTGGCTGTGTGTAGCTAGAACATGCTCCTTGCTGATCTTTACAAAAAATAAAAAGGGAGGATGTTAAACTTTTCAGGTTGTCTAGAGTGTCAGTGCGATTGGCAGGACGTTCTGTGGACAGTATTGTAGAAATGCTTTGTGGTCTGGCGTCAGGAAGTATATGTTGGTGTAGGCGTATCCTAGGCCGACGAAGGTGTGCTTTGGTACGATCTTGCATTCAAGGACGATGCTACCGTCGCCGTATGGTACCGTGATTGGTC
>CAYHAK010000039.1:0-15407 GCA_964354625.1 uncultured Candidatus Bathyarchaeia archaeon | reverse complement strand
GGAGATATCTCCCGATGTCCCCTCAAAAAGTTGGCTTTATGCAGCTTCTGACATACCACTAGGAAATAGGGTGGCAGCCTTCAGATAAGCATTATTCTAATGTCGTCTGTCTATCGATCTCAAGATGTTTTTGTTAGTATTTTTGGTTCTTTCCATTCTTCTCTGAGGATGCTGTACAGACAATCGTCACACCATTTTCCTCGGTTGAAACCACTCTTTCGAATTATCCCTTCTTTCGTGAACCCAGCCGCGCGCGCGGCAAGAGCCTTGGGACTTTTTGGCCCCAGCAACCTGGCGAGCTTAATCGTTGAAATGCACCGAACAGGCGGCGTAATGGTAATCAATCTAGCACAGGTTGGCCAATGGGAAAGAAGCATAATAGTTGAATTCGTGCTCCGAAAGCTGGCACAGCTCGGACAATCAGGCGACATAAGAGCTGTGTCACTGTTCTTGGAAGAAGCCCAACTATACGTGGATCAGCAGAAAATGATCAACATACTGACTAGGATGAGACACTTGGGCATATTTCCAACGTTCATAACGAATGATCCGCGCACTTTGCCGGATGAAGTGTATACGTTGCTCGACAATCTTGTGGCCTTTATGTTCAAGAACGAAGATGAACTCAGGCAACTAGCTAAGTCCGGATTCATAGACATTAAGTCAATCAACGCTCTGAAACATCTAGAAAGCAGGCAGTGCATTGTCGTAGGCAACGTTACATCAAACTATCCAGTCTTCGTGGAAGTGAGCCCTCAAACCGGAGTTGTCATGGGAGGAGAAACACGAAGGCTTGTCAGCTAAGCGCGCGTACGAGGCGACTAGCGGTTTAATGCATCAAACTTGTCTTCTTCAACGTGTGATCAGGAGAGCAGTCATGACACTGCATGGAGGCAGCGCCAATAGAAATGATCTCATTAAAGCCCGGATCGCGCGAAAACGCTTTGCTTCCACAGCTTTTCAGGAGTGGGAGGGCTTTTTTCTACATCACTTGAGCAAATGAAATTCAACGAGCTCTTAGGCCAGGTTCTAACATCAGAACTATGATGCCTGTCTGAGACAGCAGCCACAGCCAGAATCATTAAAGCAGGCGTCGAATTTCAACCCATGCTAAAATGAAAATGCAACATCATTTCGTGAGTTCTTGACCTTTATTGAATTTCAATCGGGACTTTAATGATTTACCAAGGATCTCACTTGACAGCGCGCGCACCTTAAGCATAGATAGGGATTTTGTTATGCTACCGTTTTTCGATTTAGTCCGGAACAGAATAACCTAGAGAACGACTTTGATGCATCAAACTCGGTGTGAGCTGATAGTGCATACAACGGGATTTGTGCTGAGTTGAACTCCAGACTGAACCAGGTCCCCTTGAGCCCAAGCATATTGACCTCACTCAACACCATAACCTCCTAGGACTGTGTTCTCTGCCACAGACAGAACAAAGAACCTTCATGGTGTCCACCCCTCTTCCACTTTCCTCTGTCTAAGCATACTTAGTTGACGGTCAAAAAAAAATTAGAATCAACACACACTTCTTCAAGCTCTCTCCACAAAGCATTATGCACCCATTCCTTCCCACAGCCTGAACAGTAGAACCTATACTCATGGAACAATTTTCCTCTGACTTTGTCCAGAGGCTTAGGATAGAGGTTCACAATTCTCCCGTCATCAATCACAGCCTTTCTAACCTGTACCATCTCATTATTACAGTCGGGACACTTCAATCTCATGCTTTCTTAGCCTCCTTCGGCTTGACAATCTCAATTATTAACGGTTTGAATCACTTATGCCATTTCTCGTAGGCAGAAGTCTTATAGCACACGCGACTTTCTTTATGAAAGAATGGCTCAGGGCAAGGCGCTCCTCCAACTCCAGCACGATATCCTTATACAAGGTTGAGACCTGTGCAAATGCTTTTGAGACATCATTCATCCATTCCAACGTCTGTTTGACTGATTCGCCTTCCACCACGAACCCCGCACGCTCCATGTCTGGGCCAACTGACGCGCTGTTTTCAATGATTTTCTGGTAGAATTTGTACGCGAAAACCTGTTCCAGAGTCCCATATTTCCTCAAGAGCCCCTCGTATTCCATGTAGTATTCAGTCAACGTAGAAAACGCTAGATCAGGCAAAGAAAATTCTGCCAGTTCTAACATTGAAGCTCTCTTGTGTACTGCCCAAGGACCGAAAACAGTTGGAAAGAGATCAGTGTTCTTCTCCGCTATCCTGTCAATATCCAGCTCAAAGAGCAAGTGCATATGTACGTCTTCCTGCGTAGTGATCTCTCCTACAAAGTCGCGCCCGGGCTCTTTGATTTTTTTGCGAGTCAGTTCTGTAGCGCGCGCACGCGCTTTGGCTTTGACTTCTTCTGGAGCTAATTCCTTTACCTCACTTTCACTTGCTTTGTCTACGCTGTGGTCATCAATCGCATCTCTATTCCACGTTTCCTCAAAAACGGAAGGCGGAACCTCCTTTGGCCGCTTTGATAGGAGCCACAACACTCCTTCAGCAGTCAATCCATATTTGATCGATTTGACATTCTTGACTGTCAACTCTTTGCCAGTTACTTTGATCCAACCTAAGTCCCTTAGGCTGCGAATTGCCCTGTGGACCACAGGATACTTCATTTGATGCCTTTTTGCCACCTGATACGCACTCAATGAGCCATCATACGCTAAGGCAAGAAGTGTCTTCCATTGGGAAACAGATAACTGAGCAATCTGGGACTTCTCGAACTTCCTTTCAGATCGGGTCAAGCAGAATCACCGGTAGTATACAATCGCTGTTGTTAGGGGGGTTTAGTATACACGCCCCATGTTGCATACTGTACATCTTCAGTATATATATACTTTGTGAGTACACTATTCTGCAGGACAGAGAGGAAGTGAAAGCAAAATGGAAAAGAACATCAAATCTGTACCTGCTCACAACATCCACCAGTCTTCCATTCTCCCGCCAAGACAGCACAACGAAGAACTCACCAAGTCTGTAAAGCAATTGGGCATTCAGCAACCGATCATCGTGCGCCCTATAGCTGGGAAAAATGACGAGTACGAGATAGTGGACGGTCAGGGACGAATGGAGGCCGTTGGGAATGACGAGCAGGTCCTAATAGACGTTCGCCACGATCTGAAAGACTCAGAAGTCTTCCGGATCAGCGAGTCAACATTTCAGAGAAAAGAGAGAACAGCTTACGAAACTGCTCGATTCTACGCAGCGTGGCTGAAGACACTCGAAAAACAGGAAGGCGTAGTGGAAGGACTTCAACAGAAATTGGCAGATCAGGCGAATCTGAGCGAGAGCTCACTATCTCAGTATGTTGCTATAGCCAGGCTGTTCGAGAAGCTGCAGGAACTTGCTCCGAAAGAAACTTTCAGCAGATTGAAGGCATTGAGCATAAACAAGGTTTACAAGCTTTCAATGCTTTCAGACAACCCGCATCTAGTCGATGTTGCCACACTGTTTGAGTCGAAATCCGAGACCTCGATTGAAGAAGTGGAAAATACCGTCAGCAGCCTGATAGACGACGCTCGAACCGAAGAACTGTTGGGCGACGAAAATCAGACACCCGACAATTCCCAACCTAACTCGATAGCCCTTCAGCAACCTAATAAAGCCGACGGCAAATCGAAGAAGAACTGTCTTAGCCGCGCAAAAAAAGTCGAATCCCTGGCAACTGAAACGCACAAGATCCTAGACACGACCATCCAAGGACTGGTCAACAACATCGACAAATGCTCGTCCGAAGAAGTCCTTCAGCTGCTGAACGATCTCTTGCGTATTCTCCGCAAACTCAGAAGCCATTCCAGTGTGCTGCAGCAGAAGATGAACTGGACCCAAGGAGGAAGCGGATGAAGAAGCGTTTGCTGTTTCCATGGGAGAAGAAGCTCACGATCGTCTGCCCTAAATGCGGCGGGAAGATAGAAACCTCGCCACTGTGGTTCTGGGAGAAACAGGCAGACAAAATACAGCAGCTTCAATTTCGATTCTGTCACGCTGCACATTCAGGCTTCATCGAACAGATTCCGGTGTTAAGCGAGAACGATTGGAAGGGTAAGCAGAAGCTCGACGATTTCCGTAGAGAATTCGTAGACGAATCAGGCAAAAGAAAACCCAATGAAGACTTAGAGCACCTTTTTGTCGTCGACAAAGGGCCTCCACAGATCTTTCTTAAACATGGCATATTTGCGCTCATACAGTTCTTCACTGAGACGGAACTGAAGGCTTTGTTCCTCCACCTATGCTTGAACGCAGGGCCCATGCCAGTATTCTTTGAGAAGACAATGCTGATCTCCAAGTCCTACGTATGCACGATTCTCAAGAAACTCGGAAAATGGAGGCTGGTACAGCCACTCCATTACCCAGCGAAGGGCAGAGCTGGAGGCAGACAGCTGGTCTACGCTTTTGCGGATCAAGCCCGCAAGATTCTCGATCAAGACCTGCAGGACTACGACTTTGTGCGCGAAGCGGTAGCGGAAATGGTAAAGCCGGCCATGGAACGCATGCCGAATCTCGAATGGAGAAAGGATCTTCTGCTCATGGAAAAGAGCGAAAATGAACGATGAACGCGCGTGCGAAGAGCAGCAAACGTGCCCAGTGTGCGGGTCGCAAAGCCTGTTCAGAGATGGGCTTCGGTACCTCTCAAGCGGGATCACGGTTCAGCGTTGGCTCTGCAGACGTTGCAGCTATCGGTTCAGCCTCGAGGGGTCATCATCGAAAGAAATGGATACTAGCTTAAATATTGTAGCATCCACTGTTTCTGATCGCCGAGTATGCGAACTCTTGGCAGAAGAGTCGAAAAACTTGGCAGAAACAAACAGTCCCCTAGAAAGCGGGCAAGCGGGAGCCACAAAGCTTCAAGAACCAAGGCTCAAGGGCAAAATCGTCCAGTTTCTATGTTGGATGCAGAAGCAGGGATACAAGAATTCAACAATTGTCAGCAAAGACTCAATGCTGAGAAGACTCTTGGCACTCGGCACTAACCTACTCGATCCTGAAAATGCAAAAGAAATCATTGCCACACAGGACAATTGGAGCGAATCCAGAAATGAAACAGTAGTGTATGCCTATGACCTCTTCGCTAAGTGGTCAGGCATCAAATGGAGTAAGCCAATCTACGACGCCCCAAGAACTCTGCCCTTCATACCCCGTGAAAACGAAATTGATGATCTAATAGCAGGCTGCAACAAGCAAATAGCGACATTCCTCCAGCTTGGAAAAGAAACAGGCGCAAGAGCAGGAGAACTCTACAATATCCAATGGAAAAACATGGACCTTGAAAACCGAACAGTAAACATAACACCGGAGAAAGGAAGCAACCCGAGAGCTCTCAGAATCTCCAACAAACTAGTCGGAATGCTCAACGGGTTCAACAAAGAAGACGCAAGAATCTTCACACACTACAAAGACCTGAGCAGCCTTAGACGCTGCTTTGAAAGATACCGAAAGAGAGCCGCCAACAAGTTTGGAAATCCAAGAATCCTGCAAATAACGTTCCGCACTCTGAGACACTGGAAAGCCACAACAGAATACCACAAAACGAAGGACATACTGCACGTAATGCAAATACTCGGGCACAAGAACATCAAAAACACGCTGCTGTACACACAATTGTTGGAATACGAGAACAATGACGATTTCATATGCAAAGTTGCGAAAAAACCCAACGAGATCCAAGAACTGATAGAGAACGGATTCGAATACATATGCGACCAGGAAGATCTCAAGTACTTTAGAAAAAGAAAGTAAAGTGTCGCAGGTTTATTCCAAAAGTCCATGGGAGTGCCGAGGGCCGGGTTTGAACCGGCGACAACTCGGTCTTCAGCCGAGCGCTCTCCCAGGCTGAGCTACCTCGGCACTTTTTTCCATGCTTTCTGGATGACCTCGGTACATGGAGCGTTTAGTCATTTACGTTTTCTCAGAAATATTAAGCTATCTTTCACGCCTACCCATTCAAAGCCTTCTTCTAAGTATCGTGTGGCTTCTTCTTGTTTGGAAGTCACCTTGACAGTGAATTCATCGTTTCCGTAGTCGGCAAACATTTTCCGTTCAATGTTGACGTATTTTTCAGTGTTCTTCATGCTTTTATGCCCGAGAAAATCTGACATAGAAGGGGTCCTTTGTTCTATGGTATAGCATTGTTGCCTTCCAATGTCTGAGCGTATGGAATCCTATGTTTAGCAGCCTTGGGTTCTGAAGTTTATTTGCTTGTTTCTTACGCAAATGAAGGAACGCTGATTTCAAAGAATCCATTCTGCAATCTCCAAGCACTTTGGAATCGCTCTTGGGCAAAGCATTAAGTTGAGCTATTAGTTGCGGTGTCACTTTCCATATTCTCGGGTTTGAGTGCTTCTCAGGCTCGTTTAAGGTGATAGTGTTTCGTTCGGAGTCAATGTTTATCCATTCAAGGCGTTTGGCTTCTCCTCTGCGCATAGCGGTTTCCTTGAGCAATTGCAGGAATGTGGAGAGCTTCTTTCCCGATGCAGATATCAAAGCGTCTATTTCCTGTTCTGTCGGAACAAACGGGAACTTTGCGGTGACTGTGCATCTCGGTTTCTCCCATGATAGACCATTGAGTTTCAGGAACAGGTCATAGGCGTTGATGACGTTCCTTCTGCGGTTGTCGCTCCATGTTTGCTTGGCGATTACGTCTTTGACTGAGCCTTCATCATACAGGTTTGCTCCTCTGTCCATGAGAACCTTCAGTGCGATGCGGTTCAAACGTATGGTTTCATTGCTGTAGCCCTGACGTTTCAAGTATATGCAGAGTTCCAGAATTTTGCCTTTTGCTTCCTCTATGGTTCTATTCGTTTCTCCCGCAACAGTTTTTGTTTCTGTTGCAGTGTCCAAGTTTTTCGCCTTCTTTGAGACGCATACTTGACGATCACCAACTACCCTGCCCGTGATATTAGACTTGCGCTTCTCCGAGAAACGGAGACCACAGTCTCTGCACAGCCACCGCTGAACACAATCACCACCATCCAGACGGCGCCATCCATCCCGATATAGATCGCGTGAACCGCAGCGCGGACAGCCACTTGAACAAGCCGCTAGCGACGCGCTCTCACGAGGGCTATGCGAGTTCGTTGAGGTAATAGGATAGCCTTCTCAAGCTGACAGAGATCTTCTCAAGCGTTCTCAGCTTCTCAGGCGCTTCCAGCTGCGACGGCATTTCCTTGGAACTTAGCTGCGACAAAGCACTGTCCACGTTCTTTGTCATCGCCGAAATCCTTGTCGCCAATTCCTGAAAGCGCACATTGACATCTAGCGGGCTCTGTTCACTGGGTTTTGCAGTCTCATCGTCGTTAAGAACGGTGCGCATCAATGCCTCAGATTCAGATCTCTCGACTAGACCCTCGATCTCGCCGATGGTTATGTTGTCTGCCTTGTCTTCAGTCTCTTTCGCAATGTCAAGCAGCGCCGGATCGCTAGTAAGTGCGGACAGCTTGTAGAGCTTGTTGATACCCATGCGCTTCAGACTCTCAAGCTTCAACTCCGGGCTCAGTTGGCTCAGTTTGAGAAAGAGCTGATTGATTGTGAGGTATTGGGATAGCTGGCTTTCGCTGATGAGCGATTCCTTGGCAACTCTGGTTAGGGTGCCTTTCTCGCCGATTTCCTTCTTCACAGCCTCCAAGTATGCCGCATAGAATGTGGCCTTTTCATACGTGTTCATCTCAGTTCTCTTCGAAGTGGCTTCGCTTATTCTGAAAACATCAGTGTCGCTGGCATTCTCACGGACGTCAACGACGATCTCTTCTTCAGGATTAAGGGCCTTCAGTCTTCCAGAACCATCGATGAGCTCGTACTCGCCTGGCTTGGAGGCAACGGGCCTTACGATCAGAAGCTGCTGGAGTCCTTCGGCTCTAACGGATCCGAGCAGCGTCGGGTCATGATCTTTCGACGGCAGGACTGATGAAGGATGGATATTCTTTGCCTTGAGCTTCAGGAGCTTCCTTGCTATTCTGTTTTGTTTTTCTGATGACATGCTTTCACTCAGCTTAGAAAGTATAACAGACAACTATATATTGTAGTACTGAAATTATACTATCAGACGGAAAATACTAATACCTGGACAGGAGAAACATGACGGCATCGCAGGCGAAAAATCCGATGAAGACGCGGACCATGCCTAAGCGTGAGCGTATGTTCGAAGAATCGCATCAGAAATCCTTTTTCATAACTATGTCTGAATGGAGAGTGCTTTTGGCTCTGGCCTATTGCGGCCCTCAAAGCATGTACAAGATTGCCAAGAAGTACAGTTTCCTGTACCCCTCAGTACACGCTGCGACGAAGAGCCTGAAGAGCATTGGCTGGCTGAGAGTTGTGAAGAGCCAGCTTTCATCAAAAAAAGTGCGCACCAAGATCTATGGATTGACACCTAAAGGACTATTGTGGCTTTTCACCAAGATCCCTTCGAGAGTTGAGCCTCCGATAGTTGACCCAACAGCAGAAGATCCGCTGGGTCTAAGGAAAATCATGGACGAGAAAGACATTTCAGAGGTGGCGAGCTTGGAAAACAACAAGGACATTTACCTTCATTTGGTCATCGTGTTCAAGTCAAAGATGGATGACATTGCCCTCAGCAATGCGGAGTTGCTGCCACTGGTTTTTGGCGTTTGGAAGTTGCTGGAGGAGAACGGTTTCTCTCAAGACTTGGCTGCGGATGCGCCGGACGTCGCGTTCTCGTCACTGCAAAGCCACTATTATGGATATGACGAGGCGTCTGGATTTGAAGCGCTTGAAACGCTATTCGCGTACAAACTGTATTACGCCTTTTTGGAGAGTCACGTGAAAGCTGCTCGCGGGATGGATCCAGAGTGGCGGGCAGATACGCTGGAAAAGATAGTCAAAGTATTCAGGAGCACTTCGGAGCTTCAGGCCTTTTGTGAGAGGATCTGTAGAGACTTGAAGCTTGATCTAGAAGGCGGATTGTCATTTGTGAGCGAACTTGAAGAGAAGACGAAGACGTCGGACACTTTTACATGAGACCTATTGAGCTCATAGGCAGGCGGACGAAGCTATGAAGAGGATGAGCGTGCGCCCAAGACAAACTGGGTCTCTGATGCATTAAACTCGCGCGTGTAGGTGAAATCTCAAGCTTTCGTCACAGTTCCCAACGCCTTGGTTCAGCTCCGCGCACGCGATCGTTCAAGCCATTAAAGTCATCAAAGTCATTAACATCATTAACGTCATTAACGTCATTAACGTCATTAAAGCCAAGAAAAAAGAACCGTCTTGCTAGCCGTTTGCAGTGGAAGCAATACGTCTTTTCAAGATTCGGACTTTAATAATCGCACTAGGAAATCATTCTTCCCCTTCCGTGGCTTGTTATTCACCATTGTTGTGAGTCTGTGCGCGCCGTCTGGTAACGCCAAAGCTGTGCGCTCGCCAGTTCAAGCCACTTTGATAGCGCGCCTCTATCATAGGTTGTATAATGGATTGTCAACGACCCGCTTGGCTATCTCTTCTTCAAAATGACCAGGGGCGCTTTGAGGGTGTCTAGTCCTCAGCAGATGGATCTTCGGTCGTTCATCTTTGCAGAATTGACGATGCCACCATAAGACTGGTCTAGCCTGAGTTTCGTCATTCGCGCGCGCCAACCTTGGAAACGATTGAGAAACACGTCATGCTGAGCATCAATCAAGAATTTAATCAACATTTCCAGAAGTGGTGGAGCATGCTCGTGGAAGACCCTACGAAAGAGTCCCGAATCGATGAAGATTTCACGCCTCTGATTGAGCAAGATGGTTACGAACAAGATTACAATTACATGAGCGGCGGAGAAAGAACCAGCTTGGCCTTGGCCTACAGACTGTCTCTCAACACCATCGTACAGAAAGTCTCAGCAGGGATCAAGTCCAACCTTCTCATCCTCGACGAACCGACTGATGGGTTCAGCAAGGAGCAGCTGTTCAAGATAAGAGAGATACTCGATGAGTTGAAGTGTCCCCAGGTCATCGCGCGCGCTATCATGAGGCAAATCGTGCATAGGCTTCGAACGTTTGGAGGCCTTAGCAAAGACGTTGACGTCTACCTCAGGCTCAGAGAAGCGGTACCCACAGTCTCGACATAACCACCTTTGAGTTTGAACGCCATCACTCAAACATCTTAAACCGTCACGGTAGAACGGGCCGTCTGAACCACATGAGGGACATCCAAAAACGGGTGCGCATGTGTGCGTAAGAGTGCGTGTGGTGGGTTTCTTCGTTTCTTCTTTCTTCTCTGCACTCATACACATACACCCCCATTCATAGCGCGCGCTTGCGAGATTCCATACTCCAGCGCCCTATTGCGGGCTTGAATTGACCATCCTGCCTGCTTCTTTCTCGATCCTTTTCAAAGAGTTCATCATCCGCTCAATCCTTTCGAAAGCACCTGACGTCAGAAAGACACGCGGGTTGCTATCCACGTTTGACCGCAGAACGGACAAGGCCTTCTTCGTCGTGTCTATCATATCCTCAAGCCGCTGCGCTGCCTCTTGGAGCTGGCTCATCTTAGACTTCTCTTGTTTTTCCTTGGTTTTCTCATCTTCCTCCGCCAGCCTCCAAATCGGATCTGCTGCCTGAATCTCTTTGTTGATGGCCTCTTTGAGCTGCTTCAGGGTCATTTTCGGCAGCGCAGCCAGCTTGCTTGCCACTGCCAACATAACCGGGTCTTCTTCCACTTTGGCGATTTCGCAAAGCTTGTTCATAGACTGGCACTTCAATGCATTGAAGACTGCATTCGAAACGCGCGGTACAGGTAGCCTGTCAAAGAGTCTGCCAATCGCAACATAGTATGATATCTCAGCCTCACTGAGACCCGCTGCTTCTGCAGTTTTTGCCTGGGCTCCCTCGGGTCCATACTTCACCCCATTGGACTTGACCCACGCGCCATAAAGGAGAGTCCGTTCATACGTGGTTCTGGGCTTTCTCTTGAAGGTGGCTTCGCTTATCTTGAAAACCTGTTCATCGTCAGCGTCTTCTCGTATGTCAACCAGCACCTGCTGGTTGCTTTCAACAGATTCGTATCTGATGTGGCCGTCAATGATCTCATACTTACCGATTCGGACAGAAGAAGGACGCACGATTATTGCCTGTTGAATCCCATCTCGCTTTATCGACTTAACAAGCTCTGGGTCAAACTCTCTTTCCGGCAGCACCATCGAACCATGAAGCCTTTCAGCATAGACGTACGCAAGTTTTCTTCCGCTGATCATTTCTTTCCCCACTTAACTGTTTTGAAGTATTCTGGTTCTTCGAAGCTTTTGGATAATATTCCTAGAGGTTTGCGGGAAACCCTGGAGAGAGGCAACTTTGCTTCTCAGATCCGTCGAAGGCGTGAAGAAGCAGGTCCAGAGAGCATAAGCGCTTTTGCGCAGGCTTCAATGCATTTAACTAGCCACTCACGTGTTAGCTGGGTTTGGTCGGAGTCTCGCGTCTTCGCAGTGCACGCGCGCGGAGCTTCTATGGGAAGAGCATGGCCGAAACAGTCCATGAAATAACAGAAAAAACGCGTCCCAATCTAGGGTTCTTGCCCGTTTTTTTGCTTTCTTCTCCATAGTCGAAAAAGTCTTCCTTTCAAAATATCCAAAGAATTCAGAATATTCAAGCGTTTAAGGGCTGAAAACGTTAGGTGGGGAATCTAGGACAGCGGTATTATCCATGCAGCGCGCGCTATTTTGACTACTTGCATAAGGAGATATTCTTTGTTTCCAGTCCATGTTGGTTGGACTTGTTCGTAGACGCGCGCGCGCTTGAAAGGACAAGGAGAGGGATGACCAGGCAAGGCGAGTATATGTCGTCTCGATCCCGTGGATATCCATGATCTTGCTGTTCCACAGTTCGGAGAACATGCGCTGTCTTTGTCTGTCCTAATAGTAGCGCGCGCGGTTTGCTTAGAAATAGCTAAGTATCAGTATGGCTATGTGAAGCCTCGCTGAATGAAGCTGCCCCCAGGGGAGAGGGAAGGCAATATGAAGAAGAACGTCAGGGCCAAAAAGATAAAGAAGGTCAAGAGGAAGGCTAAGGCTGCCGAGGATTACCTGACCGTGCTCGAGGCAGAGATGAACAGAAAGGCCTTGGACATGGACAGCAAAAGAGACCGAAGCTCGTACGTCGTTTAGTACGCGCGCGTGTCTATTTTGGCGATGTTTATATTGGTTCAACATGCAAACCCTTTTGTCTACGGCTTAGGGATAACGAAGTTTGCCGTCTTGCTGTAAGAATCGTGTTGCCCATAGACTGGTTTTATGATTACTGTGGTGCATCAATCCTAAATCGCGGCAGCGCCGAGCTTGTAGTGGATGAGTCAAATCATGGACACAGAGAAGAAGATACTTTCATACTTGCAGAAATATGGAAATACCAAAGAAAGTGACTTGTTGGACTATGCAACTGCCAAGCTGGGCTGCTGTCCCGAGGACATAAAGAAGGCATTGAACCGCTTGATGGTGAAAGGCAAGATTCATCACATCGTCCACAACAGGCTCGAACCGCCTCAAGCTTACATTAGCCTTGTGGAACCATGGCTTCCTGAAAGCATGGTAAGCTTCATGGAAGCAGGTGTCCCAGAGGATTTGGCAAAAGAGGCAGAGGCAATTCTTCAAGAAGCAGCCAAGTTGGCAGAGAAGAGGATGAAATAGATTCGATAGATCTTAGTATTGGTAGCGCGCGCGCCAATCCGTCACTTATCAAAATCTCCGCATTTCGCAAGGGATACTCGTTCGCGCGCGCGATCTGAGGACAACGGCACCGTATATCGTTTCCAGATAATCAGTTTGGCAATTTCCCGTCCGACTCGACGCGCGCACCTCTGTTTTTGTCCATTAGAAGCCAGCGCGTTTCCTTTTGTAGGTCATAATCGCAAGCAATGTTACTGTCATAAACAACGGCAGAACAAGCAATGATGGAAATTCGGGCACGGTTTGGTATATACAGTACGGTTGCATTCCATCGAGGGTCGCATTGTTTCCCACTTTGTCAGAGGCAAATATCTTGAACCTTACCCACGTGCCTGTTTGCTGGCCTGGTATCGTTGCTTCGTAGAGCCTCGTCGTCTGGTTGAGGCTCATGGCTTCGTTTTCCCACGTTGTTCCATTGTCTATGGTATAGTATAAGGTGACGTTCTGTACTCCACTATCAGGATCAGTCACGTTCGTCGAGATCTTCACTGCTTGGTTCGGTTGTACAACGGTTGCCGGATCTCGAGAAGGTGTACCTATTGCTGGAACGCTGTTATCCACCTTTAGCGTAATCGTGAAGTTCGCCATGGCACCTATCCTGTCACTATAGTTGTAGGCAGTGTAGTTGTAGTGAGTTCCGACTGATCCGGAAATTCTTCCTTCCACCGTAATGACCATAGTGCCCGTTACAGAAGAGTTCGCTACAAGCTCCCAGTCCACTGAAGCATTAGACCCAGCGGTCATGAAGCCTGTGCCTATGATTTTCTCCCGAACCTCGCCCTGGGCTAGGCTCAGATTGGCAGGCAAAGCTATTGATGCGTTGCACGAAGATAGCGCGCGCGCTAATGAGACTCATGGCCTTACTCGGGACGCATATGAGAAGCTCAAGGATCAATATGACGAAACCAACGCCAAATATGGTGGATCTAAATCGGCAAGCAGCGACCTAGATGGAGTTGTCAGAAATGTTGAGAATCTGCACAAGAAGGCTGAAGAATGCGACAAAGCAGCTCAGGAAGCAGTGACAGAGATTGGGGCACATCTCGAGAAACTGAAACTGCCACTGAAACCTGACGACAAGGATCTGGAAACAAGAATCGCTGAAAGGTTTCCGCTAAGTCCCGAAGAAGTGGGGATATCAAGAAGACAATTCAACGAAAAGAGGAAGCAGCTGGACGTCCTTGCACGCAAGATGACAGATGTTGAGCATGAAAGGGAAGAATGCGAAGAACTAGTCAGGCTTCTGAACAAAAGGGAAAGTGAAGCTGAATCGGCGGGCGAGTTGTGCCAAAAGTTCAAAATCGGTATCGAAATAAGAAGAAAATACGTCGTTAGAGAAATCGCATACAAGGCACTGGCAATCTACAATTCCCTCACAGATCAACATGTGTACAAAGCCTTCAGGATAGATCCTGATACTTACGTTGTTCAGGTTCAGCCTTCCAGCCTGGGAACTTACATTCCAGCCAGACGTGTAGGCGGAGGCCACCAGACACTTTTGGCACTTTCTCTAAGGCTAGCTTTGCTGGGAGTATTGGGACACAAACAGATGCTTATTCTCGACGAACCAACATGTGGCGTAGACTCTGAAAACATCCCGCAGCTGCTAGGCCACATAACCGAAGCTTCACGGAACGTTTCTCAAGTAATACTTGTGACGCACTATGGAATAGGAGAAGAAGAAGCCTCAAACATAATCAAAGCTGGAATAGGCTCGGACGGTGCATCAAAAGCCGAAACCGCAATCTAACGCGCTTCGGAGAGACTTCAGTTTTCGCCGATATTAAGCTACATTAGGGCAAATAGAAGCCAATGTAAAGGAAAGCTGTAGGTTTGATTCACCATTCTTTTCTGGTAAAATGGGGATTTGACCCGCGAAAACCAGCTTTGGTTCATGGGCGCGCACCGTCTAAAACCACCGGCTTGTTGTCGTACCTAGGATGTTCAGGATAGCGCGCGCGAAGGGCTATCGTTAAATGCTCATTGTCACGTTAGTGGAGGTCTTGTTTTTGGAAGAGCAAAGTGGAGGTACAACATATTCTGCTCTGAGCTTTCATTAGCTTTGGAAGCAATCAGATTTGGCGACAAAGCCTTTTTTGATCATGATCCTAAGCTTGACGAGATCCCTGTTCTGGTTCATTTCAAATCAGCTAATAAGAAGTACGACAAAACCGAAAAATGGGGTACGTTGGAAGACTACAAACTGTAGACAAACGTGGGATGCTACCTAGCTTGCGGCCTGCGATACAGGAAACTTCGAAGGAAGAGGAATTCTAGAGTTTTTTCTTGCATAGGAACCAGTCTACGCATTCATAGCCTTCTTGGGTGCGTTTTTCAGCTTCAGCTTGTGTGGTTGGTGCTGGAATTATTACTGCTTCGCCTGGGTGCCAGTTGGCGGGCAACGCACAGCTGTTTTTGTCTGCAGTCTGCAAGGCATCGACGATTCTCAGGATTTCTTGCATGTTTCTGCCAACATTGAGTGGATAGTAAATCATAGCTCTGAGCTTCTGGTCGGGATCGATGAAGAATACACATCTGACTGCTGTTGTGGTGCTTGCTGCTGGATGTATCATTCCGAATAAAGAGGCTACTTTCATATCCAGATCCGCTATCACTGGAAATGGGATGTCTACTCCCATCTTTTCTTTTATCCTTCGTATCCATGCGATGTGAGAGTATACGCTGTCTATACTCAGGCCGATGAGCTGAACGTTTCTCTTCACCAAGTCGTCATGTATTGT
>CAYHAK010000038.1:0-16950 GCA_964354625.1 uncultured Candidatus Bathyarchaeia archaeon | reverse complement strand
TCTTCGGTCGCCTCCAGTTTCGGCAGAGGTTCTTCTGCTGAGATTGGAAGTCCAAGCTCTTCATGCAGGCGTCTTTGTGGCATTTTCAAGTCTTTACTGAGTGCTTTTAAACCGCCTCGTAGGATGACCAGTCTCATGATGTCATTGGTTCCGGCTCCAATCTGGTTCACTTTGGCATCTCTAAGGTAAGTCTCAACCGGGTAGAATCGTGTCCAACCGTCGCCTCCCATCACCATAATGGCGTCACTAATCAGATTCTCGTATGTTTCTGATGTGAACAGTTTGGCGGTTGCAGCGTCAACCATGGCGTCCTTGTGCAGATCCAATAGGTGCGCAGCATGGTAAACCAGCAGCCTTGCTGTGTGTAGCCCAGTGCACATGTCCGCGATCTTTGATTGGTTGGTGGGCATTTCGATGGTTGGTTTGCCGAATTGTAGGCGTCTTTGGGCGTAGGCGACAGCGTAGCGTATTGATTCGCGCATGGGTCCGAGCATTGCGGCTGAGTAGACTGTGCGTTCGAAGTTGAGGCCTGCCATCATTACCTTCCATCCTGCGCCTTCTTGGCCTATCACAGCCGAGGCCGGCACTTTGACTTCGTTGAAGTCCAGAAAACCATTCGGCAGCCCGATCCACCCTGACAGCTCGTTGATCTTCTCAACCGAAAAGCCCGGGGTTCCCTTCTCTATCAGGAAGGCGGTCAGGTGCTGGTACTTGCCTCTGTCCTCAGGCTTTTCGCTCGTCCTAGTGTAAACCACGTAGATATCAGCCAGCCCCGCGTTGGTGATGAACCGTTTCTTTCCGTCGATGACGAAGCTGTCGCCTTCGCGTCTGGCGGCTGATTCGACGGCTGCCGCGTCTGAGCCTACGGAGGGCTCGGTTATGCAGACGGCGCCCACTACTTCGCCTTTGGCTATCTTTGGAAGCCATTTACGCTTCTGCTCATCGGTTCCGAAGGTCAAGAGCTGTTCGACTCCGCCGAACATCGAAACCGTGTAGGCCTCGGCCAAGGCTGAACCTATCCTGCTCAGCTCCTCAGCCACGATGGCCACTCCTGAAACGCCCGCCTCCATCCCACTATACTGCTGCGGGATCGCCGCTCCAAACCATCCCTTGCGCGCAGCTTCCTTCAACATTTCAGAAGGAAACTTTTTGGTCCAGAAGACTTCCTGGCCTTTCGCCAAGTTCTTGTCCGCGAAGGCCTGTGCCTCTGTCATCAAATTCCTCTGTTTATCATTCCACCACTCAAAAGGCTCCATACATAAACACCGTGAATAATATTGGCTTGCAGTCTTATGAATTTTAAACTTTCGCCACAAACTGCGCAGAAAGGCATGATTCGAGGAACAGATCGCATTTCCGTTTCGGCTTCGTCGTTCTCCGCGTTGTGCTTCGATGTTTCTGAGGAGCCACAAGCGCGCGGTAAGGGCTAAATATCCTGGACAAAGAGATCAAAACAAGGACTGCACCCGCAGCTATCCATGCAACTCCAGCAAGCTCGTAGACCTGAAAGATCCCTCTCGCGCTAGTGAATGATTCTTTCTGGCTGTTTCCTGAGGCTGTGCGGGCTTGTCATGAATTCTTATATATTGACTGTGGGATAAAGATGTGTGCTCTTGTCTGACTTGTGGGAAGGCGTGTGCTCTCTTGAGAAAATCCATCTTCAAGAAACTTGAGGCTCAAGGGCTAATAGCAAACTACAACCGTTTAAGAAGAAACTTGCCTCCGAAGCTTCCCGATAGAGTCTTCATCTGGGACGAGACACTACGCGAAGGAGTACAGACGCCAACCGTGTTCCTGACGTACGTTGAGAAGGTCAAGTGGGCGAAAATGCTGGACGAAATAGGCGTCTCAATAATAAACGTGGGCTTTCCCGCGCTGTCTGAGGACGAGAAGAACAGCGTGAAGCGTATCGCGAACGAAGGCTTCCAGCAGGCAACCATCGTTGCGTCGGCACGCTCGATCAAAAGCGACATCGACGCCTGCCTGGAATGCGGCATACGCGAAATTCCCATATTCACGGCCTTCAACGGCCTGAACCTCCAGTACAGAATGAAAATGACAAAAGAACAAGCTTTGAAGCAGACGGTTGAAAGCATCGAATATGCTAGAAAACATGGCGCGAAGGTTGACTTCGTCTTGGAGGACGGGACAAGAACCCCGATGGAGGATATAGTGCAGATACTCGCTGCCGCAGTGAAGGCAGGCGCAAACCGGCTGGTAATTGCCGATACGGTCGGCTTCCTCAGGCCTCTGTCGATGCGCTATCTCTTCTCACGCGTCAGAGAAGAACTGTTCCAAGCTGTGAAGAAAGAGGTTCCCCTCGGCGTCCACTGCCATAACGACTTCGGCATGGCGACAGCCAACACGCTGGCCGCCGTCGAAGAAGGCGTATCCTACGTGCACACATGCGTGGCCGGGTTCGGGGAAAGAGCAGGCGGCGCACCTCTGGAGGAGGTCGTTGCTGCCTTGGAACTGCTTTATGACGTGGACACGGGAGTGGACCTGAACAAGATCTACAGGCTCCTACAGATCGCTGAGAAAACTTTCGCAATGCCCGTGCAGCACCACAAGCCGATAATAGGCGAGAACGCCTTCGCCCACGAGGTTGACGAACACATTCAGGCGATGCTCGACCATCCGCTGCTGTACGAACCTTTTCCGCCTGAGATAGTCGGAAGGCAAACCGAGTTCTACCTGGGCAGACAGACCAGCAAGCGAGTCATCGAGAGCAGACTCCAGCAGGCCGAGATTAAAGCCACGCCCATGCAAATAGAGGAGATTGCCAGAAGACTAAGAGGCGTCCACGAGAGCCAGGATAAAGGCGAAGCCCAAATGACCTTCTACCAAATCAAAAAACTCATGAGGGAGCTGCGCAGAGGTCTGACAGAGGAAGATTTCTGGAGACTCGTCGAGCAGATCACAAGACAGAAGCCCAAACTTCCGCAGCCACAGCCGCCCTCAACTACTTAGACTTGGGAATGTAGATCCCGTTCGGATCAATCGCCCTCAGCAACGCAAGCTCCTCACAAGTCGGAGGTTCGGTCTCAAGAACCTTCTTCGGCACGATGAGATCAAAGCCCGAGTTCCCCACAACTTGCTGCACCGTGACGCCCGGATGCACCGTGGCCAATCTTATTTTCCTCGTTTCAGGATCAAAGTCCATCTGGCAGAGATTCGTGACCACCAGCGAAGGGCCACCGCCACGCAGACCCACTCTTTCTCTAGCTCCAGGTCCATCCAAGAATCCCGGACTCGTCAGATAATCGAGCTTTCTCACCATCTTGCGTTTCTCGTGAGTCATGATGACTACGATGCGTTTGGCTGACGAGATGATGTCGTTGCCTCCTCCGCTGCCCGGAAGCCTCACCGTCGGCTTCTCGAAACTGCCAATATACGTCGTGTTTATGTTACCGTACTCGTCAATCTGCGCGGCGCCAACGAAGCCCAAGTCCACGTGCCCGCCCTGCAGCATCAGCCCCAGAGTCTCGATGAGGCCGATTGCGCCCGAGGCCCGGTATCCAAGCCTCGAATCGGCAATCGACAATGCGATTTCCTTCGCATTTGAGTCGATGAAGCCCGCTTCGTAGACGATCTTCGCTCGAGGCGCATGGGTTTTCTTAGCCAACATGGCCGCGATCAACGGCAGACCCGTGCCGACAAAGACAACTTCCTCATTCTTTATCTGTCTGGAACCGCACACTGCCATGAGTTCCAAGGTGTTGAATTCGTCTGGTTTCGCGAACTCCTTGCTCACTTCTATTCCTCCTCTCAATACGGTAGCGGTTTCCTCGCTCTCAGCTTCATCAGGCGCTCTATGCCTATTTTGTTGAGGAACCCTAGGCGGTTGCCTACGCCTGTTATGTATTCTTCACAATACCTCTGCCAGCCTTCTTCGGTCTTGCACTGGTCATAGTACATTCGCACGTGCTCCATGTCATAATCATAATAGTTGTAGACCATCATTGGGTAGGAACCCCAAGGGCATTCTACTACGTGGTGCACGTAGATGTTCGGTATCACGGTCTGGTCTGGCTGGCTGCGAATTAGCTCAGTGTCCACAATCTCCTCTGCGAGGACGATGACTTTCTTGCCTGCTCTTCCGCCTTCGATGTCCTCGCCTCTTATGCCGTCTATCTGCACGTTCCCCTCTTTGTCCACACGCTGAGCGTGCACTATGCTGAAGTCAGGACGAACCGACGGAACCAAAACCACCTTCTCTCCGGTGAACGGGCAGTCGATGACCTCGGCCTTCTTTTCCCTGAAGCGGTGCTTGGCCAGAATGTCCGTTCCTAGCATGCTCTTCAACGGCATGAAAGGCACGCCCAAGGCACCTCCAAGAAAGCGCAAGGCCATAGCCAAATTCGAGTAGTCCTCGAACTCTATGACGCCCTCGCGGATTCTTCTCTGAATGTTAGGCACCAGACCTATGCCCTCAATCGCGAAAAACGCTAGCTCAAAACGCGAAACAACCCTCGCCCCGGAAAGTATGTCAATATCCATTTCGGAACCGCACGTGTAGATGGTCAAGTTGCGCTTGTTCTGCCTGACAAGCTCGTGTGCAAACGCCATCGGAGGACGCTGAAAACCGAATCCACCCCAGAAAAGATGCGAACCATCTGGAACAAGCTGGACTGCTTCTTCGAGAGTGATTCTCTTGTCTTCCACAGGCGCCTCGACCAAACCATCACACCAACCATTTTGAGAGCATTAACGCTAATCCAGTACATATAGATTTTTCAACGAGACATGTTCGTGCTCCGATGTCAAAGCCACTTGGAGATTTGCGTGTCTCTCTTGGTGTCTAGCTGGATGCCCATCGGCTCGAAGGTCTGATTCAATGCAGTCAAGAGATTCCTTACATAGTCGTGGGTGTTTACCTCAGTCGTGCTAGAGACGAATTCAGCAGGCTTAACCGAGAAGGTTCTGTCCTTATACTTGAAGGGCTTTACCTTGATGAATGAGACAGTGTCGCCGTTGCTCAGCTTTTGGCCTGCATCGATGAGTTGCAAGGCGCACTGATAGGGCTGGTGTGCACTTTTCACGTCGCCGATTCTTTCATTTGGGTCAGCGTAGAGCTTCACGGTATAAACCAGATCATCCAGCTTGACGAGTCTACGCTCCAAATCTGCCACGGCCTTTTCAGCGATTCTTCTGATGCTCTTCTTTGCCTGCTCGTATCCTTCCTGATCTCGGACCACAGACAGCTCGATCACGCACTGTTTGAAAACGTTGGTCACGTAGGCTGGCGCGTTGGATTTTGCCGCCGTGACGCCTTTGATGTCGGGCGTTCCGTCAGCCAATATGCCGAAGTATGCCTTCTTGGCCTTGGGCAGGACGCACATGCTGTAGTGCTTGTCCACAGCCAGATCCAGCCGAAACCGCTCCTTGATAGCCTTGATCAACAATTCAACCTGTCCCACGCCCGGATTATCCAAGAACAACGAATCAGTGTCCCCATACAACGGCCTTAGACCGTGCTCTTCCGCCATTTTCCAGCTTTCCCTCAGGACATAGCGCCCGTAACCAGTAATTGCCTCGGCAAGCGGCGGGCAGGCCACGCCTCGAATCCTAACCGTCACACCGTAGCTTGAAACGAGTACGAGTTTGAGGAGTTTCGCAGCTGCTTCTGCGACCTTCCGCTCTTCTTCGGGCAGTGACGTATTCTTTGAGGCTGGCTTGAAGACCTTGATGCGTAGCTCCTTTAGGGCGCCGATCAGTATGGCGTAGAAGCCTCGGCGTTTCATGCACACGTGAGTTTCGATGTCTGGGATTCGGTTGTTCGTGCATTCCGCATGGGGGCAGTCAACGGTTTCGTAGGACAGGTTGAAGCTGTCGATGCAGCTTGGGTACAGGCTTTCGAAGTCGCAGACCGTCGTGTCAAAGTAGGTGCCTGCCTTAGGCGCAACCGTCAGGGCTCCGGTCACGCAATGCACGGGCTTGCCTCTTCTGAGCTCCTCCCCAGTCGGGATGAGGATGCCGTTCTTCCTGAGATACGTGTGTATAATAGGTCTGATCCAGTCGCTGACGCGCCTGCTGCTGAAGGCCTCAGCCAAAGGGATATTCGCGATCCTCGAAAGCATCCAAGCCGCATACACCCCGTCAGACGTCGTTTCCTCAACGCCCAACAACCGTGAATTCAACTGCGGGACAGGTTGATTGAGCAGGCCAAACCAGTAGGCAATCTGAGCATACTTCAATGGGTCAGTCGACTGCATTTCCATGAACGTTTTGTCGAACCTTTCCTTCGCCCCGTCGGGCATGCCTACAAGGGGCTTGAGGTCGCCATTTGAATGAGGCGCGCCGAAGGCTAAGCCTCGATCATACACGTAGGATCGGGCGAAATCTATTTCGCTTTCCCAGCAACGGCTAAACCTTTCAGCAGCCTTCACGGCAATCTTCGGGTTCGGCCAGCAGACTTTCGCGAAGACTCTTTTCTCATTCGTGAACAGGTCTGTCTTCTCAACAGTGCCTATCTGGCCGCTGAAATACCTGATGTCATTCTCTTCTTGCTCTGTTAAGGGATGTGTAAGTAGGAAATACGGCCTGTAGGCATCGTCCATGATATCCTCGATCTCGTCCTTCTCGTTTAGAAATCTAAGGCCTACTCTATTCGTCTCGGTCACCGTCGCGTCGATAAGATAGAGCACACACAAGAGTCTGCTACCCGTTTGCTGCCAGTTCAGTTTCAACCATGGAAAGCTCTCCATCTGTCAGGGGCCTTGGGAAGTTGTAGAAGGGGCCGCTTGGTTTTTCGTTGTAGTATGGTCTATTGCAGTCTGGGCAACCGGACGTGAGGAAAGGTTCACCGGTGCGCATAATGCCCACAAGCGTAGTCTTGGCCACGCCCCAATCGACAAGTCGGCCTTCTCGATCAAAACGCATTCTTTCAGTCTCCGAGATTCGGCGCACAATCAGGTGTCTTGCCAGCTGCATCCGTCTGTACTTTTCTATGGAAGGTTGAGCCGCATTTTCCAAGACCGTGCCGGGAATCGGCGTAAACGCGAAAAGTGCCGGAAGAACGCCCGCGTCTACGCATTGTTGAATGACATTAGCCATTTCCTCTTCGGTTTCGCCGAGTCCGACGATGAAATGTGTGCTGACCTTGCCTCTCCCGAAAACCTTGACTGCGTTATCCAACAGATCGAGCTGCTTGACCCAGTCGTACGGACCTCCTGCCAGAAGTCCCTTGACTTTGATATATACTTCCATGGTGGCCGCGTCTAGCGGAATCCCGATCCTCTCTGCACCAGCCTCTGCGAGCTGCTGCATGTTCTTGCTGTTCATGGGTTGGCAGGATACCGAGATGGGCACGTTTGTGTCTTGGCGGATTGCTTTGACGATGCTTTGTACGTGGGTGAATACTCTGGGATAGTTCAAGGCCTGCACGCAAACGCGCTTGACTTTCTTCTCATCTACCGCTTTCTTCAGGTGTTCAACTACGAGATCAGTCTGGAATGAAGGCCATGAAACCCGTGAAAGCATGTCCGACCTGCCTTTGCTTTCGCGGGCTTGGGGACAAAACCCGCAGTTGGCAGAGCACTTGCCGCGCCTGTAAGTCATCAGATACGCGGTCGTGGGTGAAGCGTCAAGCTTTCCTTCCAGAAGCCCCAAGACCATTGCAGAGCCTGTGGAAACGCGAACATGCTGGGGCAGAAGCCCTGCGAGGCCGCTTGATCTCATAGTCTTGTCAAACTGCATGAATCTTACTGCCAGATTAAAAGCTTTCATGGCGCTCGACGAAATCAGAAGCATTGAAGGAAAGGTATTAAGCAAAACGCTGAGCATCCCCTATTAGAGAACAATGACGCAGCTTTCGCCTGAAACCGTTTGGAACATGAACGAAGAGCAGCTTTCAAGCCTCCTAAACAGTGGCAATCCTACGCCCAATCAAAGAAGAATCCGTTTCTACGCCCCCAGCTTCATGTACTACAGAACAAGCCACTTCTGTTCCACGCCCATGGATTTCCCAACGATTTCAATAACTGGGGAGAAATGCGCTTTGAATTGTGGACACTGTGGTGGAATAGTTCTGAACACCATGTATCCTGCTACTACACCTGAAAAGCTGCTTGAATTATGTAGGCGGCTCAAGCGTGAAGGCGCCACGGGATGCCTCATAAGTGGCGGGTGTCTGACAAACGGCTCCGTTCCGTTGGACAAGTTCGTTGACACGATTGGACGGGTCAAACATGAACTGGGGTTGACTGTTTTCGTACATACGGGCGTCGTTGACTCTGGCATGGCCAAAGCACTCAAGAATGCAGGAGTTGATGCCGCCCTAATCGATATTGTAGGCTCGGACGAGACGATTCGTGGAGTATACAACTTGAATGTGACTGTGGCAGATTATTCCGAATCATTGAATGCCCTAGAAAAAGTGGGCATTGCTTTTGTGCCTCACGTCGTTGTCGGGCTGGATTATGGGAGGCTGAAGGGCGAGCTGCAAGCGCTGAAGATGATCGCGAAGCATAGGCCTTCAGCCCTGGTCATAATTGTCTTTATGCCTATACATGGAACGAAAATGCAGAACACTGAACCGCCTAAACCGCTGGACATAGCCAAGGTCATCGCAACCGCAAGATTGACGTTTCCAAAGACGCCTCTGGTCCTAGGATGTATGCGGCCAAAGGGCGCGCACCGTGGCGAAACAGATCTTCTGGCGATGAAAGCAGGAGTAGACGGGATCGCCTTTCCAGCAGAGGAGGCCATCGACTTCGCTGAGGCCAAGGGATACGCAATCGATTTCTCTTCGCTATGTTGCGCACAAGCGCATATTGAACTCAAGTATTCAGTGGGACTGAACGAGTAACTGATGATCCTGAGATTTTCGAAGCTCTTCGAAGTAGCCTCGTCCTGCCTTTCCTTCACGTATTTCACGGATTGGCGTGTCACTTGGTTGATTGTGAAGCTTGTTTCAGCATCTTGAAGCCTGCGACTATGGCCCACGCTGATGCAGCAAGTGCTGATATAGTCTCGGGAATGGCCACGTTCTCGACATAACGCACTGTGAAGTAGATGACCCAGGGTGCTGCCGCGATTGCGGCTGTTAGAAACGTGAACAAGCCCATTCTCAGCTGACCCAGCACCGAGAAGGCTACAGTGAGCAGAAGCATCGATATGGGAAAGAGCATGAAGAAGGCCACGGAAGCATACCAGTGCATCGGCGTGTAATTCTCGTTGAAGACACCGATTGCCGTCAGAGCCAACGTAGCCAAGGCGAATAGGAGGGCACCGACCTTGCCTGAAATCCTTGCGCCTAGAAAAACATATATCCCAAGTGCAAAGAGCAGAGCCAGCAACCCACTAACAACAAGGCCATAGTTGAACAGAACCGGCGTGAATCCTTCTTGAACGCCCAGATCGCTCAATGCGTTGTCTGTCCAGCTGAACGGTGAATAGTAGGCTATCGCGAGCAGAATGCACGCAAAGGCAATGATGGGTGCAGCTATTCCGCAGGCACCTGAAATCCTCAACCAATCGATTCTGGAACCCACGTGGACACCTGTTAAGCCTCATTTGCGTTCAAGATATTTCTTTTTTGCGAAAGAAACCGAGATGGCGTTCACTAGGTCGCATCTGGAGGAACGAACTCCCTCAGTTTCTGCAGAGACCACATCTTCTCCTTGTTTCCCACCTTGGCCTCTTGCACGGCTTGTCTCAGCATTTGCACCGATTCGTCCATAGCCCTGCGGTCAACTGGATAGGGCACACCATCCTTGCCTCCGTAGGCGAAGGAATACTTGACTGGGCCCCTCCAGCTCGGCCTGTCGCCGTAGACAAGCTCAGCAACCAATGCTAAGCCTCTGACCGTTGCTGGTCCCACGCCTCTGAAAGCCAGAAGCTCCTCGTAGTTTCGCGGCTGAAACTCGTAGATTCGTTGCAGGAGTTTCGCGCGCGCTTCGGAGGGCTTCTTCGCCCAGAGCATGCAGTGAGCCTCTATCAGAATCTAACGTGTGAAAATCGAATAAGGAGAAGGAAGCTCTAGGGGTATTTTTCGTTGTAGCGTTTGGCTGTTGTGACGAGGTCGAATATGTTGGTGGTGTCCCATGGGTCTGCGAAGTTGGCGTTGGCGTCCCAGTCCGCGTTTTCCTCTTTTGAGCCGTAGATGATGGCTGACTGTACGAGGTCGAAGATGTTCACTTCTCCGTCGCAGTTCACGTCTCCGACAATCCCTGAGACTCTGACTATGTCCGTTCCCTCGAATAGGGTTCCGTCGAGAAGCCTTCCAGACACCTTCAACACGACGTCGCCAAACTCTAAGCCCTGCAAGAGTATATGCTTTTGAATTTCCGTTCTGTCGAACCTGAACGTGAGGTCCGGGACTCCGTCGTTGTACGCGCGCGCGTCGGCGAGGCTTGCGCGGGAATCGCGTCGTCTAGACGGATCGAGGATACGTTGACGTCGTTGAGATTGTAGCCTTCGGGAGTTCGATGTGGCAGGGTGTCGCCCGCGCTAACTATTTTGGGCATGTTTCCAGCAAATGGCCTTCACGGTCGATTTCGCCGCGATGAATGCGGGTGGTGGAAATCGGCAAATCCTTCTCATCGCAAACCAGATCGACCACGACCAATTGAAGCGGCCGAAGCCTCACGCGTTCCCTTTTTTCGTTTATGCAGGCCGCCATAGCTTCGGTTTCTTTGCTGACCACTAGCGCCTCGATGCTGTTCGACGTCGCGGCTGGCCCGCAGGCATCCTCCAACGGAACGATCTCTGCACGTTCCAAGAAACTGTTCTCCCGCAGGAATGCTGTCAGTTCCTGCAACCTGTCCGCGTACGACGCTGTAGGATGAGCCTTGTCAACTGATTTCAAGAATTCGTCAGATGTCAAACCGACTAGAACGTGCTTTCCTATTTCGAAGGCCTTCCTGAGCAGAGCCTTGTGCCCTTTGTGAAGCTCGTCGAAAGTCCCGCCGACTGCCACGATCCTGAACCTGCTCACAATCCTGCCTTCATGCTTTTGCCCACGAGTTGCCAATAGGCTCAGTTCGGCTTGATTCTCTCGCGGACAGCATCCAGAATGCGCTTCGCTACTTCACGCTTGTGGGCCAGCGGAACGTGAACTGCATTCTTACCCTTGTCAACGATGAAGACCTCGTTAGTCTCCGTACCGAACCCCGCGCCCTTCTTGCCCACATCATTCACCACAATCAAGTCTGCCTTGGCTTCCAGCAGCCTTGTGTGCGCGCTTTCAATCAGTTCGCGTTTGGGCAGTCCACATTCGGCCCGGAAAGCCACTAGGAAGGTCCTCGGACTCGTCTTCTTCACGGAGTCGATGATCTTCCTAGTAGGTTTCAGCTTCAGGTCAAGCTCTCTGACTTGATGTGTCGAGACCTTGTGGGGGTAAGGCTTCTCAACCGCCCAGTCGGCAGCGGCTGCAGCAGCTACGACCACATCATACTTCTTGGCCTTCAGTTCGGAAACAACAGCATCATACATCTGGCTCGTCGTTTCGACTGAGATCAAGGTGACTTGTGGCGGTGGAGTTGCCGTTCCCTGACCGTAGACGAGTGTGACCTCGGCGCCGCGACCTGTTGCTTCTTCGGCAAGAGCCACACCCATCTTGCCTGAGCTTCGGTTCGTTACAACTCGGATAGGGTCGATCGGCTCTATTGTGGGGCCAGCTGTGACCAGGATTCTCAGACCGGAAAGGTCGCGAGCAGCTGCTAGTCTGTGAATGACTGCGTCCAGGATTTCAATGGTCGGGGTGATCTTAGCCTTGCCTTCCTCGATTCTTGGCCCGACGAATTCGACGCCCAATGCCTTCAGTCTTCTGGCGTTTTCATCCAGTATTGGGTGTCTGTACATTGATTCGTGCATGGCAGGCACGATCATTACAGGGATCCGTGAGCCAAAGGCTGTGGAAACCACAGAAGTCACCGTCGTGTCATCGATTCCGCAGGCGATCTTGCTTATGGTGTTTGCAGTTGCCGGAGCCACCAGAATCAGGTCAGCCTTCTGCAAATGGTCTCCAGCCAAAGCCACGTGCTCGACCTTGCCTGACAGTTCAGTCACCGCGGCGTTGCCTGTTGCCCATTCCATCAGATGAGGATTAATGAGCTTCTGCGCCGAGCTTGACATCACAGGGTAGACCTCAGCACCGTGCCGCATAAGTGTTCTCGCAATCTGAGGGCACTCAACTGCGGCAACGCTCCCAGTGATACACAGCACTATTCGTCTTCCACTGAGCTCGGCTCCTTTGCTCCCGATGATATCTTTGGATGGGTGGTCGGTCAATTTTGTCTTCTCCGTTCAGTTCCCTAATCTGTTGGCGACGCCTTTTAAGTCCTCCAAGAAGCCGTCGACATTCTGCTTCTTCACGTGCGGCATGACTACGATTCTGACGTGCTTTGGGAAGAGCGAGACAGCCCAGCCTCTGCGCCTCAGCTCCTGTGCGACCAGTCTGACATCCAGGGTCTGTGAGGTTAACCCAATGACGTTCATAGTCGGCCGGGTCATGAGGCTCAACCCATCTATCTTCGGAATCTCTTCGGCAAGCTGCCACGTCAGACGCATGCAGCGTTTCACGATTCGTCTGTAGCCTTCCAGGCCGAAATGTTTGAGCATTGCCCAGACCGCGATTACGGAGGCTCCTGACCGCGTCCCAACGATGGTTGCGTTCTTGGCCTCGCCTCCTGCAAGATAAGAGATGTTCCACGCAATCGCCTCCCTCAGCTTCTCGTTCTTGAACAGCATCCCCCCAGCAGGTATCGGCGCCATACCCATCTTGTGCGGATCAATCGTCATTGAGCAGACACCTGGCGCGGCGAAATCGAACGTTGGCGGCTCTGACTCCAGTTCCTTGAGGAATGGGAGAACGAATCCTCCGAATGCCGCGTCGATGTGGAAATACAAGTCTTTTCCGAGGGCGACCTCGCCGAGCTCAGCTATTGGGTCGACAACGCCGAGGCCGGTGGTTCCTGCCACTCCAACGATCGCAATTGTGTTTGGGTTGATGGCGTTCCGGACTGCATCTACGTCAACTGCGTAGTTGCGATCTAGGCTTGCTCGGACTATCTTAAGGCCTAGCAGGTCTCCGGCTTTGTCGAATGAGCAGTGGGCAGAGGCAGGCACTATCACTTCGGCACGTTCCTTCTTGGCGATCTTCCGCGCTGCCCACAGTGCGAGGATGTTGGCTTCGGTTCCGCCTGTGACGATGTGGCCTGAGGCTTTGGGGTTAGACAGCATTGACCCGAGCATGCGGACTGTTTCCTTTTCAAGCTCCGCCACACCTGGGAAAAGGCCCAAGTCACCTAGATTCTTGTCTAAAAAGCGAGTGTAGGCTTTGCCTGCGAAACGATGCGCTTTCGTGCACATGGAGCCGACTATTCTTCCGGACTCGTAGCTGAAGTCTTTTTGCAGCCTTGACTCAAGCTCTCTTAGCACGGTTCGTTGAGGTAGTCCTTTTTGCTCCACGGTCTGACACTCCAGTGTCTCAGTGATAAGTGTGTTCATCGTCAGGATACTCCCCTGCAAGAACCTCGCTTCTGAATCTGCCAACCGCGCTCCTCACGATCGAGTTCAGATCAGCGTATCTCTTGACGAATTTCGGTTTGAAACCATTGTCCAGACCCACCAGATCATTGATCACCAGGACCTGGCCGTCGCAGTATTTGCCTGCGCCTATCCCAATCGTCGGAGCCTTCACTTGTTCCGTGATCTTCTTCGCGAGGTCTTCGGGAACACATTCGAGGACGATCGAGAACACACCGTGCTTGTCGAGTTCGAGGGCGTCTCGTAGTATTCTTCCCGCCTCTTCAGGTTCTCTTCCTTTGACCTTGTAGGAGTCAGCAGATTGGGGAAGCATGCCAACGTGGCCCATGACTGGAATTCCTTCCCTGACGAGGGCCTTGACAATGCCTGACCTGTTTCCTTCGATCTTGACTCCGTGCGCTCCTGCGTCGAGAAAGAGCCTCGCGTTCATTGAACCATCTTCAGGGGTGTTGTAGCTGTTGATAGGCATGTCTCCGATTATAGGCGTGTTCTTGGCGCCTCTTGCCACGATGCGCGTGTGGTATGTCATGTCTTGCATGGTCACGCTTTTTGTGTCGCCGTGGCCTTGTACAGTCATTCCTAGGCTGTCCCCGACCAGAATCATGTCAATCTGCATTTCGTCCAGTATCTTCGCGATGGGATAGTCATAGCCAGTTAACATGACGACTTTTCCTTTGCCCTTCTTCTGTCTAATCTTTTCCTGAAACTGCATTTCCACCCTCCAGATATTTTATGAGGCTCGTGAGCGTTGCGTTCACAGGTGTAGCGATACCATGCTTCGTGCCAAGCTCAACTATCTTCCAGTTCAGGAAGTCGATTTCAGTCTTCCTGCCTCTGACAATGTCTTGGTACATGGAAGAGAAATTCCCGTAGCCTGCGACGCTTCTGTCAATCTTCTCCCTCAAATCCGCTGGCAAGACCATGCCTTCAGCCTTCGCAACGGCCACGCATTCACTCACGATCTCACTTCTGACTGGATTCAACGAATCCGTTATGATCTCGCCGTCTCTAACGCGAAGTATCGCTGTCAGCGGGTTCACGACGCAGTTGACTACTAGTTTGTTCCACACGTCTTTTGCAATGTTCTCAGACAGTCTTGCCTCTAGACCGCATCTGTTGAGCATCTCGACAATTTCTGAGGCACCCTCGCCCTTTTCGATGATTGTTTTCCCATTCCAGAACTTGACTTCGCCTGGAGCAGAGAACTCGGCAGACAATTTTAGCACGCCTCTCAGGATTGTGACCTGATTGCTCACCGCGCTTCTGACGATATCCTCATTGCTAAGTCCATTCTGCAGTATGAGAACAACCGTGTCCTTTTTGAAGAGGCTCCTGTTTCCTTCGATGGCCTTGGCCGAGTCTTGCACTTTGGTCGTCAAGACTACTAGTGCTCTATCAGGTATGTTGCGGATCTGCGTGTCGGCCTTCAGATAGAACGTGCCTTCTATGTCGCCCGATATCAACAGGCCTTTCGAGTTCACTGCGTCCGCGTGCGGTCTGCTTCCGATCAGGGTTACGTCGTAATGTCTGGACAAGGCCGCGCCGAATGCACTCCCGATTGCCCCGGCACCTAAGATGAATATCTTGCTAAAGCCCAGGCTTCTCGTCCTCCAAAGTCAAGTCTTGCTCTCCGTCGCAAGCATTGTCAGTCTCCTATTGATCAAAGCTATAGACTCAGCTAGATTCCTCTTGTTGTCGAAGCTCTGCAGTTTTTCTCTGCACTTCTCTGGGTCTTGCTCCTTCAGTTCCTTGGCGAGTTCTATGAGTTTCGGAACGGCTCTTATGATGTTGTCGACTATCGTGATTGAGGCTTGCTGGGCTGTTCTGGACAGCGGATTCAGGTCTAAGGCTATCACTTCCTTGCCCATTCTGACGAGCGCCTCTGTCCTGTCCCCATCCTCCAGCGGTACCATAACCACATCAGCCACAAGTATCCCGCGAGGATCAACCCGCCGTCTCTCGCTTCCCAACTCCGGAATCCTTGCAGATGCATCTTCACCCACGCCTAGAACCGCGTGTGCGCCTGCCTTCAGCAGCAGACCTTTGATGGCCTGTTCTCTCTCAGCCGACCTGTAGAAAAGATTGACTTCTATTGTCGCCTCTGTTACCTCGGCCAGCCGGATCACATCCTCGGCCGCCAACGCCGCGACGTTTCCGTTGACTGAGATCACAGGCTTCTTGGCGGTCAGAAGCGTAGCCGCGGCCGTCTCTATTGCCTTGAGTGCAGGCTTGGTGGTCTTCTCACCCAGCAAGTAGTCGAAGGCTTCTCCTCGACCGTGGGCTATGAGGCCAGCTGAAGCCACGACTCCTTTGTGACAGTACTCGATCAGCTTCTCCCGCACCCTAATCGATTCGGCCCTCGGATGCGACGCGGGGATCTTCACGTCCGTCATGTCAACAGCCGCGCTCCCTCAAAATCGATCTGGCTCGTAACGATACTGCCCTCGGGAAATCGCTTGAAGATGGCGGTGATCTCTTCAAGAGACTCAGGCTCAACCAACGTGAAGGCTGAATCGCCGAACATTGGCATACTGCAGACGAAGCCAGCGGCGTCTGCTGCATCCAAAACCTGCCTTACTCTGCTGCTTATCAGACCTATATCTTCCGCGAACTGGCGGGAAAAGCTAAGGAAGTTGGCAATCTCTGGCTCTTTTGCCAGACTGTCAACGTAGTCTCCTCCGAACTCGTTTATGCGTCTCCGCGTCTCAGGGTTCATCAATGACTCCTTTGTGGACAGCGGGCCAAAAACAAGACAAGCCACAATCATGTTTCGGGGCGCATGCGGGTGCCTTATCTCACCGATTCCAGGCGCTCCAGGCTTGACCCTAATCTCCAGGCCCCCGAAGGCCTCGGCAATGACCGTGCCAAGACCAGTTTTGCAATGGACCTCTGCTACGTGGGCCACCTGACCCGCCTCGGCGCTCGACATACCCAAATCCAATGTATGATTCAGCGCCAAAGCGAGACTCAGCGCAGCCGCCCCGCTAGTGCCGAATCCAGCTCCTAAAGGGACGCTGATGTTGTGTTCGACGTCGATTTTGAAGTGTGGGGATTGCTTGATTCTCGACAGCATGCAGTCTACGACGTATTTCGAGACTTCTGCAGACTTCTGGCAAACGTCGTTGATCTTGATCTGCGTCGAGTTTGATTTGGCCTCTGTGATCTTGACGGTGGTTTGAACGCCCTGCGTCAGTGACACGCCTGCCCCTCTGGAACCAACGTACGAAGGGTCTGCATGTTGGTCACAGATCTGGAAAAAGCCCGTAATGTGGCATGGCGAAAAGGCCTTGGCTTCTTTCATCGTCGTACGCCTGGACGGTATGATTCGATGTCCAAGCCTCAAATAAGAATATTGTATGGAGTGTCTAGACTTGTCTAAACACGCGCTTTTCCTTTAAGGTTCGTGTTTTTTCTGGTATTTTTGGTATATCTCTGTTGAAATTATGCATGTTGCGCATG
>CAYHAK010000037.1:0-17536 GCA_964354625.1 uncultured Candidatus Bathyarchaeia archaeon | reverse complement strand
CATAGAACTCTCTTTCAAAAGCCATTTAACGAGTTCAGAGTATACTTTGGTAGTGCTTTTTGGAGAGAGGAGGAGGTGATAACGTGGTTGCTAAGAGAGACTTGGCTACTGCTGTCTTGCTGACTTTCTGTCTAACAGCTGTGTTGCTCACTATTACTCCGTCGAGAAGCTCACCAGGCGCAGGCGAATATGACCCGTGGTGTGATGTCAACGACGACGGCATAATAAACATATTCGACGTAGTGGCGCTCACTTCTAGGTACGGCAAGACTGGAACACCAATAAACAAAACAGCTTTGCTTGGAAATGAAACATGGCATTTTGTGACAAATTTCACACTTTCGGAATATAGCATATCACCTCAATTCTTCGTGTATGGAGAGAAGTGGCGGGTCAGATGGGAACCACAATCGGTAAATCCAAGCACTGGCTTCGCAATATGGGATGAAAATGGATATTGCATTGACTACGTTGACATAAGCACGATTCTTATGTATCATCATGATGCGAAAGGCATTCACTATGTGCCTCATGGAAACGAACGTTGCCAGATAGAACTATTCCAAGGTGCGACAAACGTCAATTTCACGATAGAGTCCTATTACTAAAATGTTGAAGTGCTTGGATCTTGAAACAGAAGCTTGACGTGCGCTCGTTGAAAAGAACCCTGACCCCGACTGCGCTAAGGTGGAACGGAACGACATAGGAAGAAAGCAGAGAGAGACAATAGTTAGAGTGAATTCCCTCATCCAGTAGACATGAGAACGAGCCAGCTACACACCACAAGTGCAACCACAACCCCAAAACCAAATGGCGTAGATCTTGAAGCTGTGCCAAGCTATAAATGCGTTCGACGGAAGATGTGTAAAGGTGACAAGGCTTGTCGATTGATCGATCGGAAAAGCTTCCATGCGATGCCTGGTGTATTTGTCCCAAATGCGGCGCATATATCAGCGCTGACATAGAAAATTGTACTTGTGGAGCCAAATTGCCTGATAGACACGGAGCAAGAAGGTTTATGCAGAAAGCAAAAGAGAAACCACACCAAATCGAGCAGACAAAGTCAGAGGCGACGGTTAAGCTTTCAGAGCCTTATTGGTGTATTTGTCCCAAGTGTGGAGCCTACATAAGCGCCAGAATCGAACACTGCACATGTGGTGCCAAATTGCCCAAGCCACCAACGAAACGTCCGCAATAGATAAGCGCGTGCACACCACAAATGTAACCACAACCTCCAAAGTATACACATTTGGGCTACTCGCTTCGCGTGGAGTTTGGTACAAGTTCAGTAGGCTAGGATGGTTCTAGCCCTACGACGCACACCACAAGTGACACCACAAACCACAAAACATCATATACCTCGCGTGCTCGCTTGCGACGGGCTTTTGATGAGATCGTGAAGGTTTTGACGTACCCAGGGCCTTGGGGCTTGGCAGAAACAAGTCGGAGTCTAGGCCAGCGCGCTAGAGGTTACTCTTAAGTATCTCCTTTCCTTTCACTCAGGAGAGAAGAGGATTGCCTTGAGCAGGAAGGCTAAGAAAGCCATCAGAATCGTCTTGGACGTTGATATGGAAGGAATCTCTGGAATTGACGATTACCGCCAAATTCTGGATAGACACAGACAGTTCGAGGAGTCTGGACGAAGCCTAATAACGGAAGATGTCAACGCGGTTGTTCGCGGTCTGCGGGCTGGAGGTGCAACAGAAATCAGAGTCGTCGACGACCATGGGTCCGGTGGTCTAAGCGCAAATATAATCTCTGAGAAGCTGGAGAAGGGCGTTAGGCTGTATCAAGGACCAGACCTTTTGGGAAGACTGGGAGAAGCCATAGAGAGGCCAGTGACAGCTGCAGTTCTTCTGGGTTATCATGCTATGGTAGATGCCAAAGATGGTTTCTTGACGCACACAATTGATTTTCATTTAATTGCCGGAATGAAGATAAATGGAAAGCCGGTGGGCGAAACGGCGTTAACGGCGCTTAAACTTGCTGAGCATGGAATCCCTGTAATAATGGTGACTGGTGATCAAGCACTTATCAGAGAAGCCTCGGAGCTTCTGCCTGAAGTTGAAACGGTGCAGGTGAAGACATCGCTGAACCGAAGAACGACAAAGTGCCTACCTCCCGCTGAAGCCAGAAAACTGATCGAGAAAGCAGCAAAACGTGCAATTTCCAAGATAGACCAACTGAAACCTCTATACATTCAGCCGCCGTACACAATCGAGATTTCTTTTCCGACAAAAGAACACGCGGAACTAGCGGTAATCATCCCGAGGGCAAGAAGAAGCGGAGAGACGGCCGTCTCGTACGTTGCCCGAAACTTCGACGAAGGTGAAGCATTCATAAACACAGCCATGAGTCTAGCAGCAGGCCTAACACGGAGAGCATTGTTTGCCGAGTTCGCAAAACTAGAGGGTTTGTCCCGAATCCAAAAAGAGTTCTGGGAGAAAATTACATCAGATTGGCTTTCCCAATGAACGCGTGTACTGCACCACATCAATAAACCACAAGTGCAACCGCAAACTCCAAACACCACATATTTCGGCCACCCGCCTGCGACAGCACTATCGGTCGATCAGGCTGTTTGTTCAATAATAGAAGAACGGGCTTCAGCCTTGCGTGTAATCCTCATCAATGATGGTTTGTCAGGACGACACACAAATATGATAGAACAACTGCCGTTTTCACAGAAGTACTTGGACGACTTGCTCTTTATCAATGGTTTCCCGCATTCTGGACAATCAACCATCTTCTAGTCCCCACATCAAAGAAGAAGAGACGACGTAAAACGGTTGTTAAACTCAAATAATGATGTAAGCTCTGTACCGATCGATCACCACCACAAGTTTGGCCACAACCCCCAAAAAAGTGTCCTATGGCTACCACCTTTGCGTGGCGTTTGGTTTGGATGTTGGAGGTTTTGACGTACCCGGGGTCTGATGATAGTCGGACCTCCAGTTGTCAGGGCTGGTAGCAGTGTTGTGTTGTTATGTGAGTAGGGGCCTGTGTCCCTGGCAAGACGCGCTGTCTCCATGTTCTACAGTTCTCTGAGAACGTTTATTAAGTCTTAATACACTCACCATAGCGCAGTCTTGGTAGGCGATAAACAACGAGAACCGAACTCAGATCAAGCGTCAACGTCATCGACGACATCTCTCTTGCTCCAGTATCCAAACAGATGAGAGAAGAGCACATGTCGCAAATACTAAGCGCAGACTCCTTGAAAAACATGACAATAGAAGAGAAGAGGAAAGAAGCAAACAAACCAATCTACTTAGTTCGATACGAATAAATGCTCGGGCTGCACTGGCTGTGGGCTACTAATCGACTGTGTTGCTAACTAGCTACGCTACTAACCAACCATGCTACTAAACTACTAACTACATGTCGTCATCTGATAGCACACACAGATCCCTAATATATCCAACAATGCACCTATCCAATAACCAGTAACCCACCCAATATACACACGCTCACCTAAGCGCCGTCGATGTTGTTGGGGGTTATGTGGTTTCTGAGTCTTTGACGCGGAGGAAGCAGGTGAGGTGGACTTCTCGGCTGTGGTAGTATGTTGTGTCGGAGTGGTCTGATGGTATTGGTTTTAGGCAGATGGCGCAGTTGGGCGTCTTGCTTGGCGGGTTTACGGTTCTCTGTTCCCTTTCCGGAAGAGGTGTCACAGCTGTAACCTCAGGCCATCTTATACATATAGAATTCTCTTGACTTTCGTTATTCGTAGAAAGGTAAGATGGAGCAGGGGTTACACCTGTGACAGCAGCTGAACTTCCGAAGCGAACGTTTGCCCAAACATGAGTCTGTTTCCCGTCTATTCGCCGCATCGTCTGTTTGGCTTGTGGCAGGTGCTGTTGCATGTTTATGGTGAAGTTCCTTTTCGGCATTGAAGGGAGCTTTTCAGCTTCGCAGAATAGGACGTATTTCTGGTAGAGTTCGCTTCCGATTATTGTTGCGTTTGTGTCGGTGTCGTATTCGAGTTTTTCTTCTATGTAGGCTTTTGCGCTGTTGTTTTTGCGTATGTATAGGCTTCTCAGCTCTTCCAAGCTGGCGGCGTCGCTGAAGTCTCCGTTCTCGATTAGCCTTTTCAGGCCGTCCAGCGCATAGTTTAGGAAGCCGCTCAGTTCCTGTGGCGTGGTGAGTTTCCCGATTATGTTTGGGTCGCATTTCTTTCCCGTGAACGTGTTGTTGCATGCTAGGATTATCCAGCGGCGGAAGAACGCGATTGTGTCGTCTGGGGTTTCGGGAACCTTGTTGGTGCTGAAAATCATCTTAGCGTGGTTTGTGAAGGTGAAGGGGTGCTTGAATTTTTCCTCTACGGTTACAGCGTCGTTGCCTGTGAGCATTTTGAACATGCCCGTCTTGGTCAGGGCTTTGTCGGGCAGGTCGGCGCAGATGTTGGCCAGTTTTCCATATAGTTGGGCGCCTGCGAATCGGTTTTCACATATCCCTTGAAGCGACGCGTTGCTAACGTTTCTTGGTCCCAGGAAGATCTTGATGAGCGTTAGCAGAGTGCTTTTGCCGTTGGCGCCGCCGCCGACAAGCATTATGGCTTTGTGAATTGGCATGGCTTGAAGTAGGCAGTAGCCGACCATTTCCTGTATGAGCGGCATCTGTTCTGTGCCAATGACTTCCTCTAGGAAGTGTTTGATTTGCGGGCAGTCAGCGTTAGGATCGTAGGTGCATGGAAGCACAACAATTATGAATTCGTCCGGGTTGAACGGTTCGAAGCTTCTGTTTTCAACGTTAAGGATTCCATTTTGGACCGCTAGTTTGTTCGTCGGGGACTGTGGCCTTTCGCGGTAAGTGTGTGTCTTAACGCAGAAAAGCACGTCAGGATAGTAACGCTGTCTCAGTTCCATGTCTAATATTTGGCCCATTTTCTTTTTGACTAGAACTTCGCCCGTCGCTTCATAGATTCCTTTTTTGGCGTCGTAAACGTAAACTGTGTCGTTGTCTTGTAGGGTTATGAAGTGATAGTTGTCTGTCAGGTCCTTGCCGAATCGGGCTGGGTTGAAGTTGCCGTCCTCGTCGCAGAAGCTTGAGAACCGCGTGTACATGCCATCGTCTGGTTTCTGCTTCGCTCCAGCACATTCTTCCATGAGATGCTTCAGAAATCCAGCTTTTGCCTGTGGAAGCTCGGCGTTTTTGTCAGTCATGATCCAGCACCGCACGTGATGTGATACGTGCGCTACTTTGCGCCTGCAGGAGCCTTGGGCTTTCTGCCGATAGCGTCCTTTTCCGGAAACAGCCAGAAGAAATCGTTGCCAATCGTTCGGTGGCCCTTATGCTTTTCGAGATCTTCGCGTAAAGCCTTGAAATTCCCGTTGTCAACATCCCTGGCTATTTCAAAGGGACCTTTGGCGCCGACAACTTGCTCCCACTTCATTCCGTCAGGGTCACATGTCGGTTTTGTATGATTTGTTAGACTCAGGTCTGCCAACTGTCTCTTTGTTTCAAGAGCGCGGGCTTCGACGTCTTTGAAGTGTTCGATGAGTATCGAGATGATGGCCTCAGTGTCTTTTTCACTCACTTTGCTCGCCTCCCTTCAGATTGGCCAGGATTTTCTGCAGCTCAGCTTTGAGTTCAGCCACAATTGCCCGAAGTTCCTCTTGATCAGACTTGTCCGACGACATCATTTCTGATCCTCCCTGAACAGTGAGGCGTAGAGTTCCGGCGCTTCCTTGACAATCTTCTCCCTTATCGCGTCTCTAGCCAGGTCACTAATGTTGGTGTGAGCGTCAAGTGACACGAATCTTTCCATCACTCGTTTCAGTCGTTGTGGTACTCGCACGTTTAGCTGTGCCATTCTTTCTTTCGTCATATCTCTGCCTCTGAAACACAGGGGTAGGGCAAGGGCTATATACCTTATTTCACTGATACATCTATCAAAAAAGATACACCTGCAGAAGATAGGAGACGCCACTACCATGATTAAACCAAGGTCAATCAGAATAAAGTCTGGAAGAAACTATCCGAATCTGCTTCTCTATCCGGTCCTAACCGAAAGTGAGGAAAAGATCCTCCGGGAATTGGTGGAAACAGAACCCGCGAGCGCCTATGCCATCAAGAAGAGGTTAGGATTGACTTCATACAATCTGGCACACAGCGGTTTGAAAGCCCTAGAGAGTATGAGGCTTGTTGTGCAATTGGAGAAAAGCCCTGCGAAGTCAAGACCCACGGCGAAATTTCATGATGCGACTCTCAATGGGGTTCTTTATGTCGCTCGGAAGAAACTCGAATCAGCAGACTCAGACTATTGGGATAAGAAGGGCATCACAAAGATAGCAGAGAAGCATGAATCCAAGTTGCATCTTGTCCTCGGCAAATGGGAATACCTGAAGAGCAGAGGATTTGAGCAAACTGCTCTGATCCGTCTAAAAATCGTGGCGGACAATAGGCCCGCGTTTGAGGATGGACGTGGGCTGTTTCCAGAGAGAAGCATACCTGAACGGATATACTGGATGTTCTACGTTCTGCCAATCCTAAGCTGGAACGACGTTATAGGTGATTTCGATGACCACGTTATCGGGGGAGGTGGCTTTGGCGCGGGCGAGAACTTCGACGACTGGAAAAAGGCCTGCAAAGAGGATGAGGAGATAAGAGCATTTATGATGAGTGCGTTGCAAAACTATCGAAACCATCTTGAAAATAGGTTCCGCCTGGTGAAACAAGCTCTCCGATTCATGCGCGTGCCAGTTAAGAAAAGAGGAACCTAGGTTTACTTTGTCAGCTTCTTTTCCAGTTCCCTGACCCGCTTCAGCAGTGCTTCAATTGCCAATCCGCTACTCTGAATTGCCTCAAACCTTTCCTGCATCTCATCAATCGCGTGTTTCTTCGAAGCACCATTCATTTGCAGCGCGGCGACCTGAGCCTCGAGCTGTTCAACGCGGCTTTTCTGTTCGGCAACCTCTGAAACTGCAACGTGTGAGTATGCTCTGGCGTACGCCTCGCGCAGAACCGAAACTTCCGGTTGACTGTAAGGCGCTTCTGAACCCTCAAGCGCATGGCCCATCATCTTCTTTACCCAGTTTTGATTCGTACCAGCAGTTTCGAGCGCTGTCTGGAAATAGCGACGCAAGGCATGAGCACTGAAGCCTTCCTTCCACACTCCAGCTTGAATAGCAGCTTTCCGGACTAGGACGCTTATGGCATGCGGACTTAGATGGTGGATTGGCAGGTTTTTCTTCGCAAAGAACTTCTCATAGCTTCGGAACAATGGGCTTTCCAACGTCAAGCTTTCAGGCTGCAGGCCTAACCTCGGTTCAACTCGGCCATAACGTCTCATTTGAAGCTCTGGGCTGCCTTGCTGTCTAACGCGCAGAGTTGTCTTTAACGCTTCCAGGCTTTCCTTGCCCACGAATGTTATGGTTCGCCGCTTGGTTTTCTGTCGTCTAATAATCACGGGAACTGGAGGCTCCAAAGTGAAGATCTCCGAAACCTCCTTGAGAGGCCTAACGTCTGAAGCTTCAAAAACCTTCAGATCCTTCAACTTCAGCACAGCAGCGTCTGACTCGGCCAAGCCTGTGTCTTTGAGAAAAAGAATCAGTGCTCTTACGCGTGGATGCACAACCTCAGCCATTCTGCGAATGTCTTCTTTGGAGGCTGCCCGCGTCCCTTCCTGGGTTGTTTCGCCTCCAGGGCCATCTCCCCGGAAAAATGTCAGCTCACAATAATTGCGTTTGTAGAAATTGCGCACAGCCATGAAGTGGGTCTTCCGTGTGTTAGGCGCCAGCCCCACTTCCTGCAAGTGATCCAGATAACGCTTGAGACTCATCTCCGCCGCATGCTGAACCCTCTGATCGTCGCTCTTCAGCTGCTGCTTGCGCTCCTCGATGAGCTGATCAGGATTCTTCCCAACCCAATCACAGAAACGCTTTAAGTGGCGCACCCAATGATAGCTAGTCGAATGAGGGCCCGCATTGTTCTTCAAACCATCCAGCCAATACCTCACAGAAACCGACTCGCCAAACCCCTCCAACAACATTCATCAACACCTAACCGATGTACACGTTGAACCTAAATATAAGGATTTGGTGTATTATAACACCCAAGACTACAAGTTTCAAGCCATAGTCTTTGAGGAAGAAAAGCCCAAGGGAGACGTGAAGGGCAAAAGCCTTGGCGGGAAATAGTTCAATGCGGGTTTACTTCGCACCCTGCGGCATCGGCCTGGGCCACGTTGGAAGATCCGTTCCTATAGCAAGAAGGCTGCTGGAAAAGAACGCTGAAGTGACCTTCTCCACTTACAGCGAAGGCATACCCTTCATTCTGAAAGAAGAACTCCCCCTCATAGAGGCTCCTCCGATCGGATTCCAAGTCAAGCCAGACGGGACAACAGATTTCAAACAAACAGCCATCAACCCAGGCCCATTCTTGGCCTCCTTCACCGCCCTAAAGCAAGTCAACGCCGAAATCAGAACCATCGGAAAATTCAAACCGGACATCGTTGTCTCAGACTCACGCGTCTCGCCTCTACTGGCCGCAAGGCTTCTGCAGATCCCCAGAGTCTGCATACTCAACCAGTTCCAAGTCATAATACCTCGAAAGAAGCGGCTCCTTCGCCTCGCGAAACTCGCAGACTTCGGAACCCTCACACTCGTCGGAAAAATGTGGACCAGCGGAAACACTGTACTGGTCCCCGACTTTCCAATGCCCTATACAATCTGCACCGGAAACCTGAGCATACCAAAAGCCTACAGAAAAAAAGTCAAGCTTATAGGCCCAATACTTCCCCTGCACCCCAACAAACTGCCTTCTCAAACTGAACTACGAGAGAAACTGAAACTGCCAACCAACAAACCAGTCATCTTCGTGCCAATAAGCGGACCAATAATGGAAAGAGCATTCCTAACAGGCATCTTGAGAAAGCTTCTGCTCGAATTTCCCACAGAATACGAGATCATAATGTCACTTGGCTACCCGAACACCGACGACAAACCGATCAAGCACGACAACGTAACCATATTCAAATGGATCCCAAACCGTTTCGAGTATTTGAAGGCATGTGACCTAGCGATAGGTCGTGCAGGACACGGAACCGTGACACAGTGCATGTGCTACGGCAAGCCCATGGTGTTAGTACCCACGCCCAGCCACACCGAGCAGCTAAGCAACGCAAAACAAGCCGCCGCCCTCGGAGTCGCCAAGGTCATCCAACAAGAAAGAGTCACAAGACAGACGCTGCTGGAAAAAATCCGACAAATCCTAGACAGCAAAATGCCTGAAAAGCTCAGACAAGCCCAAGTAGAAGTGCTGAAGCACGACGGCTTAGAAAACGCAGTCAAAACCATAACTGAAATCGCTGAGGAATAAGCAAGGGTTTTAAATCGGATGACCAGAGAATAAGAATCATGTTCTTGCCACCGAAAATTCTCGAAGAAAAGCTTCTCAGGATGCTTGCCGAAGACCTAGGCCAAGGAGACCTAACCACCGCACTGCTCGTTCCAGAAGAAGCCACGTCAGAGGCAGAGGCGGTAACCACAGAAGAAGGAATCGCCGCTGGAATCGAAGAAGCAAGAACCCTGCTGGAAAGCCTCGGAGCCAAAGTTGAAACGCTGACCACAGATGGAGACACAATCAACGAGAAACAAACCATAATGAGAATCTCTGGTAACACGCGCACAATACTCTCTGCCGAGCGAACAATGCTGAACCTCATCTCTCGCATGAGCGGCATCGCAACCACCACCAGAAGACTTGTGGAAAAACTCCAAAAAGCGAAGCTCAAGACAAGAGTTGCATGCACACGAAAGACGGCACCCGGCCTTCTCTACTTCGACAAGAAAGCCGTGTGGATTGGCGGCGGCGATACACATAGGCTTCATCTGGATGATATGGTCTTGATAAAAAACAACCACATTGCGGTGGCTGGAAGCATCGGAAATGCCATGGAGAAAGCGAGAGAAAAGGCCACGTTCAGCAAGAAAATCGAGATCGAAGTGACGAACATAAAAGATGCTGTGTCCGCTGCAGAAGCGAAGGCAGACATAGTAATGCTGGACAATTTCAGCCCGAAGCAGGTCGAGATGGCAGTCAGGCTGCTGGCAAAGCTAGGCCTGTCAGGAAAGGTTTTGTTGGAGGCCAGCGGCGGCATCACTTCGAAAAACATCGTTGCCTTCGCCTCGACAGGAGTTGACATCGTAAGTCTCGGCGAAATCACGCACAGCCCGAAAGCACTCAACGTGAGCCTGAAAATAACGAGAACAAAAAAAACCTAGACAGGCACTTGGCATCAAACGAGCGCTTGTATTATCGCCATTTCTACGAATGCAGCTGCCATAAGAATCGCCAAGCATGTCAGTATCAGGATCAATGCGTTGGCTAGTTCGGTCTTGCCCTTGCGTTGTATCAATCGCCAAGCCAGCCATATGCTCTCGGAAAACGCAATGGAATAGGCCAGAAACTCCATCCAAGTGAATGGAAAGATGAACAGCAGAAGCAGGACTAGAAGAGGGGGCGGTTGCGTGGGCGCCATGATGCTTTCCGCCGCGATAACAAGACCTGTGTTGTGCATCACATACATGCCGAAGAAAGGCCCGGCGAAAGGCACAAACATTATCAAATCAATCAAGAAGTTATTCCTGAAAATGAACAAGGAGCCAGACAGCAATGTCATGTTCTCCAAGCTGACCTGCGTCTCTTCCAAGCTTCTGCTAAGGTCATGCGCCTCACCTTGGCTCAGGGGGGTCAAAACGCCAGAAGCCGTCATGGCAATCGAAAGCAGGAAGGCCACCACTATCGCTATGATCCGTTTCCACCGTGGAGAGGATTTGTGCCAATAAGCGAGTGCCAACTTCACGGCTCCTCAAGCTTCTGCGTTTTCGGGCTTATTTTCAGGATTCTGAAGCCTCTTGCGCATGGGTTTAGCATCTCAGCGATACTAACCTTGCTTAATGCTCCCTGCGAATCCTCCGCATATCCTCTGACATCGCATTCTGCAGTTATGAGAGAGTAGAGACAGATCCTCTTTTCGGCTGGGCGAGGCTGGCATTTGGAGGGCAGACCCAGCAATATGGTCTTGTTTTCCTTGACGGCCTTCTCGCAGGCATACAAAATTGCGTAGGCACCCGACGTTAGCTCCGCGATCCTTACGGGTATGCTTTCCTTTCCTATGGCTAAGACTTCGACGCCGTGTTTTTGCGTGATTTCGCCGGCAATCTTCCTTAGCTTAGGCAGGGTCTTCAATAGGTGGCGCTTCGCCTTGCTTGATATCCTCATGCTGGAAAACTCGATTGGAGACAGCTGCTCGAGCGGTATCGAACCCAACGACATGTCAAGATGCACGACGTCAGCCTTTGCCTTCATGATTAGATCTCGACAAAGCTCAGCCTCATGCACTATGACCTCTTGACCCTTTTCGGCAGCCACAAAGATCGGCTCAGCCAAGACCACGCTAGGCTCTCGGTAGGGCGGGCTGACTAGCACTGACGCCGCTGCAACAATGCACAACGGTTCGAACTTGTCGTTCAGTATGGCAGCGGATGAATCTGCCGCAATCACTTTCACCCGGTTCACCTTGCATCCTATAGAATGGCTGAACAGAATTTAGCTTTGCCGTTCCGGTGCCTCTAGCTCTTGAGGTCAATGCCGAGGATGAACATTTCCGCGCTTTTTGCCCTGCATGCCTGAGGCCTAATCACTTTTACGATTTCAAAATGCTTCTTGACCTTCTGCACGAAGTCGTCCAACATGTCGCCCTGGAAAACCTTCGCGAAGAAGTTGCCTGAAGACCTTAGCGTCTCCAATGCAATTTCAAGCGCCTGCTGCGCCAAATCTATCTGGCGAGCGTGATCAACCTCCCATATGCCGGAAATATTGGGCGACGCATCAGAGATCACCACATCAGCCTTTCTTGGCAACAGCTCCACGATCTGGCGGCGTGTTTCCTGCTCGGTCATGTCGCCTATTATCGTTCTGACATAGCTTTGAGGAAAAGGTTCAATTGACTTCAGGTCGACGCCTAGAACGAAGCCTTTGTTTCCGACTGTTCTTTTCACGATTTGCATCCAACCGCCTGGGGCGGCTCCCAGATCAATCACAACGTCACCGTATTTCACGAAGTCGTACTTGTTTATGGCTTCGGTCAGTTTGTATGATGCTCGGGAACGATAGTGCTCCTCTTTGGCCTTCTTGTAGTAGTAGTCTCTTTTTCTGTCTTGGATCCATGCTTTGGGCACGACTAGCTTTCACCTATTCCGCCAGAGTCGTCTTTGGCGATGAGAAGAAGCCATTCGGTCAGTCTTTCACAAGTTTGTGGTGAGGTTGGGCCTGACGGGTCGCAGCGTGGGTTGTCAGGGCACATTAGGCAGGGGCAGTTGGCTATCGCGTCAATTGAGGAGGGAAGCTTTTTTGGAAAAAGCCTGTACGTCCACCGTCCTTCGCGAAGCTCCTTCTCCCGCCGGATGAGCCCCTTGTTCTCTAGCTTTATCGATATTCTGGAGCCTTCTCGACTGCTTGCCCCGAGTTCATGCCACAATTCCGACTGCAGCACGCCTTCAAAGCCTGTGTTCATCACATACTGGAGAGCCTTCTGTTCCAAGTCGCTGCGCTTCGGCATTTCTTCCTGTCCCAACCTTCAACGTTAATATATATGCGGTTTTGGATAAAAAGGTGTGCGGCCGAGGCCGAAAGAAAACATGTCAAAAGGCAAGAAAGCGGCAAGCAAGTCCTATGTGTTGGGAATTGAGTCGACAGCAGACGACTTCGGTGTAGGCATATTGACTTTTGACGGAGGGATATTGGCGAACGTCAGAAATGCCTACATTCCAAAGGAAGGCGGCATTCATCCGCGGGAAGCCGCAAGGCATCATGCTGAAGCGGCAGGAAAGGTACTGGAAGAAGCGTTCAGGCAAACCAAGGCAAAGCCGAAGGATGTTTCACTCATTGCGTTTTCGCAAGGGCCGGGGCTTGGTCCTTGTCTCAGGACTGGTGCCACGGTGGCACGCGCTCTAGCATCTTTTCTAGGAATTCCGCTGGTTGGTGTGAACCATTGCGTTGCCCATATTGAGATAGGAAAACTGAAGACAGGCGCAAAAGACCCCGTGACGCTTTATGTTTCTGGCGGAAACACAATAGTGGCTGCCTTTGATTCTGGCCGCTACAGGGTTTTCGGCGAAACTTTGGACATTGCTCTTGGCAACTGCTTGGATGTTTTTGCAAGAGAAGCGGGCCTACGCCAAGGAGCAGGTATGCCTTTTGGGGCTGTTATTGAGAGTCTTGCGGTTGGTGGCAAGAAGCTCGTTGTTTTGCCGTACACGGTTAAGGGTATGGATGTTTCTCTCAGCGGTCTGCTGACCGCAACGATGAGCGTGTTGAAGGAAGGAAGATGCAGTCTTGAGGATTTGTGCTACAGTCTTCAGGAAACTGCTTTCTCAATGGTCACGGAGGTTACAGAAAGAGCGTTGGCGCACACGGAGAAGAAGGAGGTTCTGCTCACTGGTGGCGTTGCGGCCAACAAGAGACTGCAGTCAATGATCAAAGTCATAGCTGAAGAACATGATGCAAGATTCTGTGCAGTGCCCAGCGAATACGCGGTTGACAACGGTGCCATGATTGCGTGGACAGGCGCATTGGCCTACAGGCATGGATTGGTAACGCCGATTGACACGAGCTTCGTGAGGTTGAGGTGGCGTCTGGAAGAGGTTGACGTTCCGTGGCTGAAGTGAAGCAGCTGGAACTGCTCAAAAAAGGAGCAGAGGCCAGCCTCTACCTCACACTGTGGCACGGCAGAAAGGCAGTGTTGAAGAGACGCTTGCCCAAGAAATACCGTCCAAAAAAGATGGATAGGCAAATTCGAACCTACCGCACGATCCATGAGCCGCAGTTGATGCATGAAGCAAAGATGGCTGGAGTGCCAACGCCGTCGATTCTCTCAGTAAACATGAAGGAGGCCACCATAGTGATGGAATACGTGGAAGGAAAGCAGGTCAAGCAGCTTTTGGGCCACGTTTCGAATCACGAAAGACATCGCCTGTGCTTGAAAATAGGCGAGTTGATCGGTAGGCTCCATAAACATGGCATAATTCACGGCGACCTGACCACCTCAAACATGATATTGGACCAGGACGACAGCATTTTCTTCGTGGATTTCGGACTTGGTGAGAAAAGTGCAGAGCTTGAGGCCAGAGGTGTTGACCTGCATCTTGTTAAGAGGGCGCTTGAAAGCGCTCATTTCCAGTTTGCTGATGAATGCTTTGCGGCTGTAGTCGAAGGTTATGGTTCTGTCCTGAAGGATGGCGCACTGCAGGAAGTCTTGGAGAAGGTTAAGGAGATAGAGAGGAGAGGGCGCTATGTCTCCGAAAGGAAGGAAAGAGAATGAACTTGGCCCTCAGCGCATTGTCTTCGATATCGGGTATGCTGAGGCGATTGCCGAATTTGATCGAGGATGTAGGTCGCAATGAGCTTCGAGCCTAGAGGCAAAGTCGTATTCTTCGCAACCAGCAACGTCAACAAGTTCAACGAGGCCCGCAAGGTGCTCGCTGAGTTCAGGATAGCTGTTGGTATGTTGAGAGTAAAGTCGTTGGAAGTTCAAAGCGACAGCCTTGAAGAGATTGCGAAATCAAGCGTGATGGATGCCTTCGGGAATGCTAGTTTGCCTGTGATTGTTGAGGATGCAGGGCTGTTTGTGGAGGCGCTTGGTGGCTTTCCTGGGCCTTACGCGGCCTACGTTTATAGGACCATTGGCAACAGGGGGTTGTTGAGGCTCATGAATGGGGTGGAGGACAGAAGGGCAAGGTTTCGGTCTGTGATCGCCTACTGTTCCAAGGAGGCTAGGTCGCCATTGTGCTTTGCTGGCGAAGCTATTGGCCAGATAACGATGAGGGAGATGAGGGGGGATGGCAGGTCGGGTTTTGGTTTTGACCCGATTTTCGAGCCTGCTGGCGGCAGCAAAGCGTTTGCTGAGATGAGCTTGGCTGAAAAGAATGGCTTTTCGCATCGAGCCATGGCTCTGCGCAAGTTCGCTGAATGGTACAAGAAGCCTCTGTAGCTGAGACCAAAACAGTTTTTACTTTCAATCAATAATCTTAAATAGCGGTCTAACGTCGCTCATACAGAGTTTAAGTGGTTGCGGATGCCTAAGCAGGAAAAGGGAAAGTCGCACTCAATAAGGCCGGTTAGCAAGCGTGCGCCAAGCTGGTGCAAGTACCAGCCTGAAGAGGTCGAGGCGCTTGTTGTCAAGCTGGCGAAGGAAGGAAACGCGGCGAGCCATATAGGAACGATTCTTAGAGACCAGCACTCGATTCCTTTGGTGAAGCCGATAACTGGTAAGACGATAACGAAGATAATGAGTGAGGCGCAGCTGGCTCCGGCGATTCCTGAGGATTTGGGCAACTTGATTAAGAAAGCCGAAAGCCTTGGCTTGCATCTTGAGAAGAACCACAAAGATCTGAACAACAAACGATCCATGCAGATCATTGAAGCAAAGATCTACCAGCTCGCAAGATATTACAGGCGCGTAGGAAAGCTGCCTGAGAAGTGGAAGTATGAGCCGAAAGTAGCATCCATGACCTAGACTAGCTCCTTATCGTTTTTTCCTTATCAGAAAAGCTGTTAGAAAAGCAGACAGTAGGCTTTGCACCAGACTTAAATCTGTGAGCGTTTTAGCTTTCTAATCTAGCGTGGTTGGCATAGTGTCGTACGAACCTAATGTCGATGGTTTCTTGGATTCAGCATCGCGGGCTGCCAAGGTGATTGAGGAAGTGGCCCGTGAGGATGGTCTGATTCACATCTTCTCACATTTGGATGCTGACGGTGTTGCGGCTGCAGGCATCATGGGGAAGGCTTTGTTCAGACTTGACGCGAGGTTTCGGATTCAGATAACCCAGTGGATCAATGAGAAGATTGCAGGTGAGATTCTTTCGGAGAAGCCACAACTGGTGGTTTTCACGGATTTAGGAAGCGGCTACGTTGACTTTGTGAATCAGAGTCTTGCAGAGTTCAAAACCGTAATCTTGGATCACCACCAAATAATCGGTGAGGAATCGACGAACATCGTGCACGTGAATCCACATCTGCATGGGATAGATGGTGCACGTGACATTAGCGGATCAGGCGTGGCGTATCTCGTGGCAAAGGCGATGGATAGGACGAACGTTGATGTTGCGCCTGTCGCTGTCGTGGGAGCTCTCGCAGATATCCAAGACAAGTACGATCAACGAAAACTGGGCGGAGTCAACGAGACAATTGTCAAGGACGCGGTCGATGCGGGTCTTCTTTCAGTTGAGAAGGACTTGATATTTTTCGGCAGAGAAACTCGACCAATCCATCGGACACTGGCATCGACGACGAATCCGTTTATTCCAGGCATCAGCGGTGAGGAGGACAAGAGCTTGGCCTTCTTGGCGAGTTTGGATATCAAGCCACGTGAGGGTGAGAGGTGGCGGGCTTTGAGGGATTTGTCTGAGGATGAGAAAAGGCGGCTGTGTTCGGCTCTTGCGGACCATTTGTTGTCCAAGGGTTTGCGGCTTGAGGTTGCGAACTTAATTGGGCACGTTTATACTCTGAGCCATGAAGAGCCTTGGACGCCGTTGAGGGATGCACGGGAGTTTGGGGTTTTGCTGAATGGTACTGGTCGCATGGATAGGCCCAGCTTAGGTGTGGCGGTCTGTATGGGTGATCGGGGTTCGGCCCTCGAGGAGGCCAACAAGGTGCTGGAGGAGTACAGGCGGTCGATAAGCAAGTATCTGGGCTGGGTCATGGAAAAACCAGAGAGAATGAAGGAATTCTCGAACATCTACGTCGTCTACGGCGAGGACTACATTAACGACAAGATCGTGGGCGCTATCTCGTCGATTCTATCGTCGGGTTTGCCGAATCCTGAGAAGCCTTTGATTGCCTACGCGAACGTTGAGGAAGAGGACTTGGCGAAGATTTCGGCAAGAACCGTGGACAGCTTGACTGGCAAAGGGCTGAATCTCGGGGACATCATGCAGATTGCTGCCGAGAGGTTCGGTGGGAAAGGAGGAGGACACAACGTCGCAGCAGGCGCACAAGTGCCCAGAGAAAAGATCGGCGACTTCATCGAGCTTGTGAACGAGCTTGTGGGAAAACAGCTGAAAGGCGAGGCTATTGGAAGCGCAGATAGTCCTAGAGTATGAGGACAAGCAAACAGCGCAAGCCGTGGCTAGTGCGGTTTCGCCTGACAACTTCAAAACGCCAACAGGGCTATCTATCAAGACAAGCTGCGAAGACGGCAAGGTGATTACCACGGTGAGATGCACACGCAGCATTCCAAGCCTGACAGCCACGATAGACGATCTGCTCTTCTGCGCCTCAACTGCGGAGAGAACGCTTCTAACTGTCAAGAAGCTCGAAAGGGTGTAGCCTAGCGCGCTCAATTGCTATGTGTATGCTAGTTGGTGTTGGGTTTGATTTCGTTCAGCAGGACAAGTTGGCATGATGTTAAGGCTTTGAGCAGGAAGCTTCTGAAGCTGCTGGACGACACGAACAGTCAGGTCTATCAGCAGAACGTAGCGAAGTTCGACATCCCTGAGGAGTATGTGCGGAAGGCTTTTGCGGAGGAAACGTT
>CAYHAK010000036.1:0-17830 GCA_964354625.1 uncultured Candidatus Bathyarchaeia archaeon | reverse complement strand
ATCCTTTCTCACTTTTCCAACCCAATAAACACGGGGATCTGACAGAAGACAGCACGCAGACTTCCGCAAACCAAAAGTGCTCATAGGAATCTCGCCGGAGGTTTCAGGGGCACACAAGAGAAGTTGAGGATTTCCAGCGCGACGACGCAGATGCCTTCAAGAACAGAAAAAAACGAGATTACTCGAGTATTTCCTCGAGTATCTTGCTTATAGCGTTCCAGTTGACGATGTTCCAGAAGGCTTCGACGAATTTGGCTCGGTCGTTCTTATAGTCCAAATAGTAGGCATGCTCAAACACGTCCAGAACCATGAGGATTCTGAACATTGGATACACATTCATGTTGTGCTTCTCGACCTGCATCAGTATGGGCCTGCTGGTTTGTCGGCACCACGTGAGGGCCGCCCAGCCTGAGCCTTCCACACTCGTCGCCGCCGTGCTGAACTCCTTCTTGAAACGGTCGAAACTGCCAAACTCTTTGTCGAGGGCTTCGCCGAGCTTGCCGGTGGGCTTGCCGCCTCCGCCTTTGCCTGCGGGGGCGAGGGTGCCCCAGAACAGCGAATGCAACACGTGCCCACCGATATTGAAAGACAGCTCCTTCAACGTCGCTTTGACATCCCAGTCCATGTTCTCCTTGTGGGCCTTGTCCAGCTTCTGCAGTATGGCGTTTGCTCCGTTCACATAGGCCTGATGATGCTTCTGGTAGTGAATGGTAACCTGTTGTTCACTCATGTACGGCTCAAGGTCCTTCAATCCGAACGTCAGCTGCGGCAGAGCATACAACTTGCCTTGCTCCATGCATCAATCACCTCCTCTTAGATGGTTCTCCATCGTTCATATGCTTTGCTACCGTTACTTCATGCTTTCGATGATGCGGCTGATGTCCACGCCTTCCGCAGGCACCTTCACTAGTGAGACATCCTTCACCTGTGGAAGACCGTCACGAAACGTGAGCCTGTCGTCCCTGTAGAATATGCCTATGGGTATGCGGTCCCCCCACTCGAAGCTCTTCACCAGAGCCTTCTGCCTATCTGACGCGTCGTGGCCTGCTTCTTCAAGCTTGTACACTCGCTGACGGAACCAGTCATACGTGTTCAGATAGTTGAAGGTCACGCACGGCTGGAAGACGTCGATGTAGTTAAAGCCTTTGTGTCGGGCTGCCTGCACGATGAGGCTCTGCAGATGCTTCGGGTCACCAGCAAAGCCGCGTGCCACAAACGAGCCATTGCTCACAAGCGCGTGCGCGATTGGATTCAGAGGCGCTACCACGGAGCCGAAGGGTGTGGACTTGGATTTGAACCCGGCTTGGCTGGTGGCCGTGGTCTGCCCAGTCGTCAGGCCCAACGTCATGTTGTCATGTACGACTAGCGTCATGTCAATGTTCCGCCTGATCGCGTGGCAGAAGTGGTCCCACCCTTCGTCGTAGCAGTCAGCATCACCAGAGAAGCCGAACACTTTCAGTTCAGGATTGGCAAGTTTGATGCCTGTAGCTACGGGCAAGACTCGGCCATGAATGCCGTGAAACGTGTTGACACTCAAGTAATCAGTGATCTTGCCGTGACAGCCTATGCCACCAACCAGGACCACTTGCTCTCTTTCGTAGCCTAGCTCGACGAGAGCAACTTTGAATGCCGAGAGGATGCCGAAGTTGCCGCACCCAGGACACCAAGTCACCTTAGCCGACGTGTCAAGATCCTTCAGGTTCGTCATGCTAAAGGACCTCCCTGATGCGCTTGGCAAGTTCTATGGGGCTGAATGGCCTGCCGTCATACTTGAGGATCTTGTGGTCTACGTTTCTGAGCGTCTGGTCGCGAATCAGGCTGGCAAGTTGCGACGTGCTGTTGTGCTCGACGACGACAGTTGTCTTGGCCTTGCCAAGTGCCTGTTCGACTTTGGCCCTTGGGAAGGGCTGCAGGTACAGAACCTGCAGGAAGCTCAGGACGCTGCCTTCAGCGTTGAGAAGCCTCATTGTCTCTCGTATCGGACCTTTCGTCGAACCCCATGAAACCACAGTTGCCCTCGTCTCCTCCGGGCCATAAAACTTGACCATTTCAACGTTTCGTTCTTCCATCTCTTGCTTGATTGTGTGGAGTTTTCTCATTCGCTTGTCCGTCATAGTCGTGGTCACTAGGGGGTTTTCACTTGTCATGCCTTTCTCGCTGTGTTCATCCGAGTTGGCGTGAATGATCGCATTCTTAGTTGCCGGAATGGCGCGCAGCGATACGCCTGTTTCGGTGACTCTATACCTGCCGTATTCGCCTTCGCCCTTGTATTGCTCTTCAATCAGTAGGCCACGCTCAACCTTCACGCGATCCGTGTCAAAAGGCTCCGTGGAAGCCTCGCTTTCAAGAACATACTTGTCAGTCAGCAAAACGACTGGGAGCTGGTATTTCTCGGCCCAGTTGAAGGCCCTCTCGGTCTCGTAGAAGCATTCGTCGATGTCACCTGGTGCGATGACTATTCTTGGGAACTCGCCCTGTGAGGCGTGGATGACGAAGCGCAGGTCTCCTTGAGCCGTGTAGGTGGGCAATCCTGTGCTAGGTCCTGGCCTCTGGCCGACCATGACGACGACAGGTGTTTCTGTCATGCCTATCATGCCTAGGCTTTCGCTCATGAGGCAGAAACCTCCACCTGAAGTTGACGTCATCGCGCGTGCGCCTGCGAAGGCTGCACCCGCGATCATGTTGATGGCTGCTATTTCGCCTTCGGGCTGCATGGCGATCATGTTGAAGTCGCGCTCGTTCTGCGTCATGAAATGCAGAAGGCCCGTTGTGGGCGTCATAGGATAACTTGCGAAGAACTTGCAGCCGGCTCTCAACGCACCGAGGCCGACGGCCTCATTTCCGCTTACAAAAATCCCATGCTTGCCAGGAGCCTCCGTCTTCTTCAACGTAAACTCGAAACCATCCTCAAACCGCTGCCTGACATAGTCGTAGCCTACTCGGGCAGCTTTCACGTTGATTTCGGCCACCTCGGGCTTGAAGGTGTCTTTCAATATCTCCTCCAGCAGGCCAAAGTCATAGTCCGTGACTGCTATTGCCGCGCCCAATGCCACTGTGTTGCGCATGATGAGGTTGTGAGGTTGCTTCAACTCCTCAACCACGATCTTTCTCAGTGGAATCGGAAAGAGCCTGAGATCAGTCTTTCCCAGCTTCTCCGGAGTCAACTCCACGTCATCTGCGTCGCATATAATGCCTCCGCCCTTGACCAAGTTGTCTTTGTGAAGTATGACGCTTTCGGCGTTAAGGGCAACGAGCAGGTTGACCTCGTCGCTGTGTGAGTAGACCTCTTGTTCTGAGGCACGCACGATGTAGAAATTGTGGCCTCCTCTGATGAGCGATTGGTAGTCGTTTGTGCCAAAGACGTGCAGGCCGCCTCGCATGCAGGCCTTGGCAAACAGAAAACCCGAACGCGCAACTCCCGCACCTGCTTCGCCACCAATCAGAAAAGAGAAATTGTTGACCTTCATGCAGATACCCCAAGCAAAACATTGGCGTTCCAGCTATAAAAAAAGTTCCTGTAGAACCGTTAGAGGTCAGACTGGTTTGCCGTGGTCAAGCCAGAGCTAGATACTTGCTTGGCTGGCCTGAAGATGGGAAATGCTAATATTCGCATTCACCTTACATAAGGAGATTGGTGAGCGGGTCTTGCCGATTGATCCTGATTTTGAGAAGAAGCGAACCGTGGTTGAGAAGCACAATGGGCATGAAGTGTGGGGTCCTGTGGAGCCTCCGGAGAAGTTGGGCATACACGGCACGAAGGTGGCGGTGGACTGGGATGCCTGCACAGGCGACGGCGTATGCCTCGAAGTCTGTCCAGTGACCGTCTTCGACTGGGCAGACGCGAAGGGCCATCCCACGTCTGAGAAGAAATCCGACCCTGCCAGAGAAGGCGACTGCATTCAATGCCTCGCGTGCGAAACGCAATGTCCAACGCAGGCTATAAAGATCAAGACCTAGCCAAAACAACGCCTCAACGACATCTGTTCCTGTCAAGACCGCGGGCAACTTTTTTATTCCTCTTTTTTCGACATTTAACCTGAGGCAACTTTATGACGACTAAAATTGACAGAACACTGGACTGTATCGGTCTGTACTGCCCTGAACCCGTCTTCAAGACAAGAATGGAGCTTGATGAACTGAAGGTCAGCGAAACATTGGAGGTCCTTGCGGATGACCCTGCGGCTGAATCAGATATACGGAGCCTCGTGAAAAACCTAGAACAGGAACTCGTGAGTGTAGAAAAGAAGGGAGACGGAGTTCGAATAGTCATCAGGAAAGTCAAGTAGAACGTCAGGGAGATGATCTGAATGAGCACAAAAAAGAAGATTCTATATGTTCAGACGAGTGGCGTTGATCAGCCTGAACGCGCCTACGCGCCGTTTATTCTAGCCACAACAGCGGCGATGATGAACGTGGACGCCACGGTCTACTTCCTCATAAAAGGCATCACACTAGTTAAGAAAGGTGAAGCAGAGAAGATAAGAATAGGCAGCTTCCCCTCGCTCAAAGAGGTCATGAACCAAGCCGTGAAGGCTGGCGTGAAGCTGATGGTGTGTGAGCAAAGCTGCGGCCTGCTGGGCATTCCCCGCGGCGATTTCACCGAAGGCGCCAACGTTGTAGGCGCTGCCACGCTGAACGATCTGGTCCTGAACGCTGACGCCGTATTGTGCTTCTAGGCGAAATGGCTTGACAGAGAAAAGAGGCATCTACATGGATCATGCCGCAGGTAGACCTGTTGACCCCCGAGTCATAGAAGCAATGCTGCCCTACATGCAGACCACCCACGGTAACCCCTCGTCGCTGCACACTTACGGGCAAGAGGCAAGGAAAGCGCTGGAAGAGGCAAGAACCAAGATAGCAAACCTGATCAATGCCGAAAAGAAAGAAACCATACTCTTCACATCAGGCGCCACGGAAAGCAACAACCTAGCCATCAAAGGCGTCGCGAACCGCTACAAAGACCGCGGAAACCGCATCCTAACCTCCAGCGTTGAGCATATGTCAGTGGTCAACTCGTGCAAGTACATGACCACACGAGGCTTTGACGCCATCTTCTTGCCAGTTGACCAATACGGCTTCTTAAGCCTAGATGCCCTCGAAAAGGAGTTGACCGACAAAACTGTTCTCGTCACCATCGTGTACGCAAATGGCGAAATAGGCACAATCGAGCCTATCAAGGAGATTAGCAAGATAGTGCATCGCAAGAGTGTCTTCCTGCATGTGGACGCTACGGCTGCCTGCGGTCAGGTTTCTATAGATGTGAAAGACGAAGGCATAGATCTGCTCACAATTTCATCGAACGACATGTACGGCCCGCGAGGCGTAGGCGCACTATACGTGAAGGAAGGCATCAGGCTTGAGCCGCAGCTGCACGGAGGAGGCCAAGAACGCGGTCTGCGTTCGGGAACCGAAAACGTTGCGGGAATCGTTGGCTTCGCCAAGGCCACGGATGTAGCCAAGCAGGAAATGAAAGCCGAAGGCGAGAGGGCCATTAAGCTTAGAGACCACTTCATCGAAGGATTGACTAAGCCGATTCCATACGCTTTTGTAAACGGCCACCCGACCAAGCGGCTGCCTGACAACGTATCCGTGCGTTACAGCTTCATTGAAGGCGAATCAATGCTGCTGAGCTTGGATTTGGAGGGGGTTTCAGTGTCTTCGGGTTCAGCGTGTGCAGCCAAGACGTTGGAGCCTTCTCATGTGTTGTTGGCGCTTGGGTTGAAACATGAGGAGGCGCATGGCTCATTGATGTTCACATTGGGCAGGCAGAACACAGTTGAGGACGTGAACTATGTGATTGGCCTGATGCCCGGAATCGTGAAAAGGTTAAGAGCAATGTCACCCTTAACGCCAAAGGAGCTGAACGGCTGATGTACACCCAGAAAGTGATGGAGCATTTCAAGAACCCGCACAACATGGGCGAGATTCCTGATGCTGACGGCGTGGGCACAGTGGGCAATCCCGTGTGCGGAGACCTCATGACCATCTACATCAAAGTCAAAGACAACCGCCTCGCAGACATCAAGTTCAAAACCTACGGCTGCGGCTCAGCCATAGCCACAAGCAGCATGATCACCGACTTGGCCATGGGCAAGACCCTTGAAGAAGCTATGAAGATCACGCGCGGCAACGTGGCCGACGCGCTCGAAGGCCTTCCGCCCGTCAAGATGCACTGCTCAAACCTTGCGGCTGATGCGCTGCACGCGGCGATAGAAGACTACTACAAGAAGCAGAAGGCCAAACAGGAGGCGAAACAATGAAACCCGAATTCATACGATGCGAAAACTGCAAAGCCGAAATCCCAGCCGAAACCTGCCAACTGGCAGCCTACAAAACCACCATCGACGGAAAAGAATACCTCTTCTGCTGCATCAAATGCGCGCAAAGATACAGACATGAGAAAATAGGAACAGGAAAGCCGAAGACGTAGCACGCGCGGTCATTCCATTACCTTGGTGAGAGATATGACTTCGAAATCTCCCTTAGATGAGTGGAAATTCCTCGTCGGCACTTGGAAAGGCAAAGCAGAGGGCGGTCACGTTGGCGTAAAAGGACCAATCGAAGGTGCCTGTGTCTTTTCATATGAACCTAGTGCAATGTTCATCACGGCGACGGGTGAAAACCGGAGTGAAGGTCAGTTGCTCAACAAGAGCATCAGCATACTTTTCTACGATGACGTTGAAAAGAAGTTCAGGCGCAAAACATTCTTCTCCTATGGATTCGTCAACAATGAAATGGAATGCGCAAGAACCAAGAGTGAGATAAAATTCGATGTGACTATGGAAGCGCGCGCGTGACTATGGAACGTTTGCCAAAACGATATGGGGGAACCAGATTTCGTTCCTTCATAAAGAAGATCTCCGACACTAGAATAGTGATGGGCATGGAAATCGCGAAAGAAAGAAACGAGTTCAAAAGCTACGGAGAATCGATACTCGAGAAAACAAGATAGCATCGCTCAAGCTTGGTTTGGGCCATCATTCTGGCCTCTGGCATCTTGGGCATATGTAGGTGGCTGTGGTTCCTGTTTTGATCTTCTCTATTGCTGTTCCGCATGCGGGGCATGGTTTGCCTGTTTTGTAGCCTACGAGGAACATGTCGCCTGTGAATCCTCCTTTGCGTCCGTGGAAATCCTTCTCGTAGGCTAAGCCGCCCAGCTTGATGCTCTTGTTCAGCACTTCTCTGACCGCACTGTACAGATCTTCGATCTCCTTTTCAGACAGAGTTGAGATTTTTCGGCTTGGATGCAGCCTTGCCATGAACAGCTGGTCCTGCACGTACACGTTGCCTATACCTGCCAGGTTCTTCTGGTCTAGCAGAAACGCCTTCACGTTCGTCCTTTTTCTCTTGGCTAGCAACTCTTTGAAGTACTCAAGCGTGACTGCCTCGTCTGTTGCGGACTTGCCGAGACCAGCCGTCATCTTGTGCTTGGGCAGGTCTTTTTCGGCCACGAGGTGGATATAGCCGAACCACCAGAAGCGCGCCGTGAACCCGCTCTTGTCTGAGAAGCTCACCCTGAAGTGGTAAGTGCCTGGATGCTTCTCAGAGTGCTTGAAGAAGATCAGTTCCGCGCCCATACCGAGGTTGATCAGAAGAAAGTGCTTCGAGTCTAACTCCATGAATATCCATTTGCCTCGACCGAAGACCCGTTTGACTGTTCTGCCCTTGACTGTCTTGGTGAATTTTGGTGCAGGCATGTTCAGGTTCTTCGGCTGCTTCACTTCGACCTCGGAGACTCGCTTTCCGGCAAGCTCCTTGTTCATTTGCCTTGCGATCAAGGCTATCTCAGGCAGTTCAGGCATAGCTTTCACAGCGCAATAGTGAGTCGTGCACTGATATGTAAGTTTTAGCGTCTCAGACCGCATTTTGATGGCCTCCATAGATTTTAAATACCGCACGCAGGAGATCTCTCGCACAAATGTGGGGTTGTGTATGGATAAGTGGGAGTGCGTGGTTTGTGGCTACGTTTATGACCCTGAAGTCGGCGATCCGGACAACGGCATGAAGCCCGGCACACCTTTCGAGAAGCTGCATGACGACTGGGTATGTCCCGTGTGCGGGGCCACAAAAGACCAGTTAGTCAAGAAAGGCTAGCCCTTCTTGCGAGCTCGAAAGTTTAATACTGTCACGCACAGCAAACTGAATGTAGATACTTATGGCCATCACAAAGATCAAGAAGCGCGACGGTCGCGTCGTGGATTTTGAGGCGGACCGGATCAAGGACGCAGTGCACAAAGCCTTCATAGCCGTCGAGCTGGGCAACGGAGAAAAAGCCGAAGCTACGACACGCGAAGTCGTCACGCTTCTAGAGAAACGGTTCGAAGGAAAAAACCCCTCGGTCGAGGATGCTCAGGACTTCGTCGTTGAAGTATTGAAGAAGAACGGCTACGCGAAGGTGGCGAACGAGTACGAGGCCTTCAGAGAGAAGAAGCAGATCATACGCAAGCTCCGCCAGAACCTCGGAATAGGCCAGCCCAAGCTCACCGTGAACGCACTCGAAGTCCTAAGCCGCAGATATCTCCTCAAAGACATGGACGAAAACGTCATCGAGACGCCTGCGCAGTTGTTCATGCGCATCGCCAAGGCCATCGCCAAAGTTGACGAGCAGTTCGACGAAGATCCACAGGAAAGCGGGAAGACGTTCTATGAGATGATGGCGCGGCTTGAATTCGTGCCTAACTCACCTACGCTTTTCAACGCAGGCACCAGACTCGGTCAGCTCTCAGCCTGCTTCGTGTTGCCTGTTGAGGACTCGCTGGAAAGCATATTCACCGCTGTGAAAAACCTTGCCACAATAGAGAAAACTGGCGGAGGCGTGGGCTTCGACTTCTCGCACCTGCGGCCGAGTGGCGACATCGTCAACTCCACCAAAGGCGTCGCCTCAGGCCCTGTCAGCTTCATGCGCGTCTTCGACACCGCCACCGAAGTCATCAAAGCAGGCGGGAAACGCCGCGGCGCCATGATGGCCATCCTCCGGTGCGATCACCCTGACATAATCGAATTCATAACAGCCAAACAAACCCCCGGCCTCCTAGCCAACTTCAACATATCCGTCGCCATAACCGACGAGTTCACACAAGCGCTTGAAAAGGATGCTGAATACTGGCTCATCAACCCGCGAAACAAGGAGAAAGTCAAGAAGCTGAAGGCTCGCGAAGTCTGGCAGCTCATGGCCAAATCAGCATGGGCAAGTGGAGATCCAGGAATCGTGTTCATCGACGAAATCAACAGACACAACCCTACACCTGCAGTAGGCAGAATGGAATCCACAAACCCATGCGGAGAGCAGCCGCTACTCCCCTACGAGTCCTGCAATCTAGGTTCTATCAACCTCTCGAGAATGGTTGAGGATGGGAAGGTTGACTGGGGAAAGCTGAAGGAAATCGTGAGGAACGCAGTTCACTTTCTTGACAATGTAGTGAGCGCAAATCGCTATCCTTTGAAGGAGACGGGAGAAATCACGCTGGCCAACCGCAAGATCGGATTGGGCGTGATGGGGTTTGCCGATATGCTCATCAAACTTGGCGCGCCTTACGATTCGGAGGAAGCCTTGAAGCTTGCTGAAGACATTATGAAGTTTGTCCAAGAAGAGGCACACAAGAAGTGTGAGGAGATTGCTGAGAAGCGCGGGGCTTTTCCGAGCTTTGAGAAAAGCCTTTGGAAGGACAAATACAAGGCTTTCAGGAACGCTACAGTCACCACGATAGCACCCACGGGCACGATCAGCATCATTGCAGGCTGCTCCTCAGGCATTGAGCCGCTTTTCGCGATTTCATTCATCAGAAACGTCATGGGCGGAACAAGGCTTTTTGAAACGAATCCGCTTTTCGAGACCGCGACGAAGGAGCGTGGCTTCTACAGTGCCGAGCTTCTTGAGGAGATTGCCAAGACGGGTTCGGTTCAGAGAATCGTTGGCGTTCCGGATGATGTCAAGAGGATTTTCGTTACGGCGTTGGACATCTCACCCGAGTGGCATGTGAAGATGCAGGCTGCCTTCCAGAAGTACACAGACAATGCCGTTTCGAAAACGGTTAATCTGCCCTTCGACGCCACTGTGGAAGATGTCAGAAAAGTGTACGAGCTGGCCTTGAAGCTCAAATGCAAAGGCGTCACCGTCTTCAGATACGGCAGCAAACCCGAACAAGTCCTCTACATCGGCGAAATCAAAGCTAAAGAAGGCAAATTCGTTTCCGCCGATTCAGAATACGCAGGCGGCTGCCCTACGCAAAATTGCCCATTCCCAAGCTAGCCAACCACACGCAAGAAGAAAATGAAAAGAGGAGAAGAGACTCTAAGCCCCTGCCGCACTGAGCTCATAAGTCGTTTTGACGCCTGCCTTGTCATATATCTTGCCCACAGGACAGCTTTTGACTGTCAGTTCGTGGATTCTTTGGATCCTATCTTCTGGCGCGTCGGCCTTGACTTTGATGTCAAAGCTGACTTCGGTGATGGTACCTGCTTCTTCAGACTTGATGCCTACAGTCTTGACTTCCAAGTCTCCTAGCGTCACGCGCATCTTCTGAGCCGTCAAAGCGAAGATCGTTGCGTAGCAGCCAGCATAGCTCATGAGCGCGAGTTCCAAAGCAGACGTTCCCATGTCTGTTCCAGTGTCACGCGGCAAATCCAAGCACACTGCGTGTGATCTTCCATCGTCAACGTCAATTCTGAAGCCTTTCACTAGTTTTGCGTTTCCATATAACTCTGCCAATCATCTCGCCTCCTGTTTTGTGAGAAAAAGAAAGAGGGTTTAAGATATTCTTTTCTTGCAGAGGAACCAGTCGGTGCATTCGTAGCCTTCGTTCAATCGCTTCTCTGCGGCGTCCCGCGTAAGCGGTGCCGGCACGATCACGGCGTCGCCGGGCTGCCAGTTTGCAGGGCATGCAACCTTGTTTTTTGTCTACGGTCTGCAGAGCGTCGAGGAGTCTGAGGAGTTCCTGCATGTTTCTGCCCACGTTCAGCGGGTAGTAGATCGTGGCTCTGAGCGTCATTTCAGGGTCTATGATGAATACGCAGCGGTCGGCGGCTGTGGTGCTTGCGGCTGGGTGTATCATTCCGAAGAGGTGTGCGACCTTCATGTCGAGGTCGGCGATTACTGGAAATGGAATTTGCACACCTAGCTTTTCTTTTATCGTTCTGACCCAGGCAATGTGCGAGTAGACGCTGTCTATGCTCAAACCTATGAGTTGCACGTTTCGCTTCACTAGCTCGTCGTGGATTTTCGCGAATGCAACGAATTCTGTGGTGCATACGGGCGTGAAGTCCGCCGGATGTGAGAACAGGATTACCCATTTTCCTTTGAAGTCTGAAAGCTTGATCTTCCCCTGCGTGGTTATGGCCTCGAAGTCTGGAACCGTTTCGTTCAGCCTTAGAAGCGGCCTCTGGCCTTGAACATTTTCTGTCATATTAACACTTTTCCTAACAAAACACTTTTATTTCAGCACCATCTTATATTCTTTTCGTCGAGAAAAGTAACGAAAAATGACCTAGACGTACTTAAAACGGAATGGTGAAGCATGTCGCAACTGGACGAAAAGGACACAAGAATAATCGAAATGCTCGAAGAAGACGGTCGCCAGTCGTTTAAGGATATAGCGCGCGCGCTGAAGGTCAGCGAGGCCACCGTGAGGAAAAGAGTGATTGCGCTTCAGCATAATGGCGTTATCAAGAGGTTCACGATAAAGGTGGACAACGTGAAGCTTGGTTTGAACACGGTGGCAATTGTCGGTGTTGATGTCGATCCCACCAGGATGCTTGACGTGGTGCAACGTCTATGCGATCTGAAGGAAGCGAAGTGCGTGGCCACCTCCGGCGGAGACCACATGATAATGCTTGAGATCTGGGCAAGAGACGGACGCGAGTTAACAAAACTAATATCCGAGAAAATCGAGACTGTAGAAGGAGTAAAGAGAATTTGCCCCGCGTTGATTTTGGAGAAACTGAAAGACTAGCTAGAAGTATGGTGGTGAATGCGAGATGGGTTTGATACCTGAAGAACACAAGGAGCGCATCAAAGGCCAGCTTGCAGAGGGGATCATGAATCCTGTACGAATCATCATGTTCACTCAGCAGATGGAGTGCCAGTTCTGCGCCGAAACCAAGCAGCTGATCGCTGAAGTGGCAGCATTGAATGACAAGATCAAGGCTGAGGTTCACGATTTCGTGACAGATGCAGAGTTGGCCAAGCATTATGAAGTGGACAAGATTCCAGCCATCGTGCTATTGGGGGAGAAGGACTACGGCGTCAGGTTCTACGGGTTGCCGTTTGGCTACGAGTTCCAGACGCTGATGGAAGGCCTGATTGCGGTTTCCAGAGGGAAAACCGACCTGTCGGAGGAGACAAAGGTCAAGCTGCGCGGGATAGAGGTGCCAGTTCGCATTCAGGTTTTTGTCACGCTTACATGCCCGCATTGTCCTGCTGCCGCGAGTATGGCTCACAAGTTTGCAGTGGAGAACGACATGATAAAGGCCGAGGCCATCGACGCAAACGAGTTTCCACAGCTGGCCATGAAATACGGGGTCATGGGCGTTCCCAAAACAGTCGTCAACGAAAAAATCGAGTTTGTGGGCGCCGTTCCTGAGAGCATGTTTCTTGAACATGTTCTCTTAGCCACGCGCTAGACCATTTCGCAATAGGCAAACAAGTTGAAGGTCGGCGGTATGAAGGAGAAAGAGGTTGTTCTTCAAATCCTGGGCATGACTTGCCCTTCGTGTGCGCAGGGAATCGAGGCAGGTTTAGCTAGGCTTGAGGGTGTGATAGAGGCTAGAGTGAGCTTTCCAGCAAAGGAGGCCATTGTGAGGTTTGATGAGGAAAAAGTCACTCTGGGCAAGGTCAAAGCTGCGATAAAGAGAGGCGGGTACGAAGCAGTCGAACAGGTTGAAGACACTAGCGAAAGGCGCCGGAAGGATGTTAGGAACAAGATGGCGCTTTTCTTCTTCGGCCTCGCGTTGACGATCCCAGTTTTCTACATTTCCTTCTTCATGATGTTTCCCGAGAAGAACTACGTTCTGTTGGCGTTGGCGACGCCTGTGCAGTTTGTGGTAGGCTGGCACTTCTATAGGGGCGCTTTTAGTTCGATTAGAAACCGTTTTGCTGACATGAACGTGCTTGTGACCTTAAGCTCTTCGGTGGCCTACGCTTACTCGGCCTACATTGCTTTCTTCGTACCCGACGGCATGGGATTCTTCGACGCTTCAGCCGTGGTGATCACCACCATAACGCTGGGCGTGCTTCTGGAAGACATGGCCGTCGAGCGGACGGGCGATGCCATCAAGAAGCTCATAGCTCTTCAACCCAAGACCGCCATCGTGATACGTGAGGGCCAAGAGAGCGAAATCTCAGTTGACGAGGTTCAGGTCGGAGATACAGTCGTCGTCAAGCCTGGCGAGAGGATTTCAGTTGACGGCGCAGTGATTGATGGGCACTCGTTTGTTGACGAGTCGATGATCACTGGCGAGTCGGTGCCTGTTGAAAAGGCCGTTGGGGCCACTGTTTTCAGTGGCACGATAAACAAAGCAGGTACGTTGAAGTTTGAGGCCAAAAAGGTCGGCTTAGAAACGACTCTCGCCCAGATCGTACGACTGGCGCGTGAGGTACAAGCAAGCAAAGCCTCCATCCAGAGACTCGCAGACAAGGTCGTCAACGTCTTCGTCCCGGTTGTCGTGTCAATAGCGATCCTGACTTTTGCCGTGTGGTTCTTTGCGTTCAATGATCAGAACATGGCCTTGACGACTATGGTCGCAGTGTTGGCGATCTCATGCCCTTGTGCATTGGGTATTGCCACGCCAGCTGCCATTATGATCGGCGTGGGTAAAGGTGCGGAAAATGGTGTGCTAATCAAGAATAGTGCGGTGCTTGAGGTTGTGAAGAACTTGGACACTGTGGTGTTTGACAAGACTGGCACCTTGACTAAGGGCAAGCTTGAGGTCACGGACATTGTCGCAGAGGACAGGAAGGAGGTTCTGGAGGTTGCGGCTGCGGCTGAGAAGTGGTCAGAGCACCCGATAGGCCAGGCCATCGTTAAGAAGGCCGAAGCCGAAGGACTCAACCTCGCCGACCCAGAATCGTTCGAAGCCCTGCCGGGCTTTGGAATAACCGCACAAATAGGAAACAGAAACGTCCTGATAGGAAACCGTCCCCTCATGCGAAACAACGAAATATCAACTGAATGCTTGGAAAGGGACATTGGGAAGTTGGAGGCCGAAGGCAAGACCGTGCTGATCGTGGCCTTCGACGGCAAGGTCGCTGGAGCATTGGCAGTCTCGGACACGCTCAAAGAGCATTCCAAAGAAGCTGTTAGCGCGCTGCAGAAGATGGGTTTGAAGGTTATCATGCTCACTGGTGATACCAAGAGGACGGCGGAGGCCATCGCCAAGCAGTTGGGGGTAAATGAGGTTCTGGCGGAGGTTGTGCCTGCACAGAAGGTTGACGAGATCAAGAAGCTTCAGGACGAGGGACGATTCGTGGCCATGGTGGGAGACGGCATAAACGATGCGCCTGCCATCACGCAGGCCAACGTGGGTATAGCCATCGGTAGCGGAACAGACATCGCGATTGACGCTGGAGACATCGTGCTCATCAAGGACGACCCGCGCGACGTTGCCGTAAGCATCAAGCTCAGCAAGAAGACGCTGGGCAAGATCAAGCAGAACCTGTTCTGGGCTTTCTTCTACAACTTGATAATGATTCCGCTGGCCGCAGGCGCCCTGTTCTCTACCTTGGGCATTCTGATTCCGCCTGAGGCGGCGGCAACCTCGATGATTCTTAGCGACATCACCGTAGTTGGAAACTCGATGCTGCTTAGAAGATTCAAACCATAAAGTGGTTCACTGTCTTTTTCGTTCTTGCTTTCTTACGGGTAAGTCTGCTTGTAGTGCGCGGCGCAGGTTACTATGTCCCATATGTCTATCAGGCCGTAAGGAGGCGTAAGGTCAGCTTGCGGAACCCATCTTGCATTGCCCTCTCTGCTACCGTAGGCCGAAGTCAGTATTGTTATGTCGAGTATGCTGACGACGCCATCGAAGTTCACGTCGCCCAATAGGCACAGTCTGAGAGGCTTCGTGAGTGGGTAACGGTCGATGTTTCCCGCGTCAATCGCGTAGGGCGTGTCTCCTATGCCGTCGTGGTTGCCGTCCGTGCCGTTGTAGTCGCTCCAGTAGTTGCCGCCAGATGGGTAACCGTTGTCCCACTTTGCCGTGTAGTCTGTGGTAACCGCGTTTTTCTCGTTGCTTATGAGGTTGTTGTGGTACACGGCGATGTTGTGCGATGAGAACACGTGGATTCCGAAGCCTCGGTTGTTGGCAAACACGTTCTCTACGACCGTGCAGTCGGTTGAGCTGGCTACGCGAATGCCGGAAGGAAAGTTGCCTGCCACCAAGTTGCCTCTAATCGTGAAGTTGAAAGCACCATACAAATAGATTCCCTGCCCAACGCTGTCAAAAATCTTGTTTCTTTCAATCACGGTATCGTTACAGAAGCCGGGTATGTTGATGCCGTATGAGTTGTTTGCGATCTCGTTTTCGCGTATTGTGCAGTGGCTACTCTGGTTGAAGCTTATGGCCCAGTAGGACTTGCTGATCCGAACTCTTTTGATTGTGACGCCGCTGACTTGGTTGAGCCTGAAGCCTCCCGTGGCGTTGGGGTCGAGAGCGCCCCTGCCTACGAGCCTGTGCCACGCGCCGTCAACCGTGATCCCGCTGCGCTCGATAAGCACGGATTGATTGATTATGTCTGCCGTGAACGTGTAGGCTTCGCCCTGGCGTTGGATGGGCGCGTTGCCAGGTTCGATGTCTCCATTAGCTTTGATGTGGATGTTTTGCTCTCCACTTGTTGCGTGAACCTGCAGAGCGAAGGGCGCAATGCATAGAAGCAAAAAAGCGAATCCAACGTAGGCAGAGTTGCGGAGCATTGCCTTCTCTCCATGGTTGTCTAGGCTTTCTGTTCCCATTAACGTTTCTGGAACAATCCTCTACGCCACGTTGTCTATGATTGCGTGGCACGAGTATTCTTAAATAGGGTTCTCCCGTAGGCTTGTTTTATGCATGAGTGGGCTTTGGCTGAAGCTGTTCTTGCGGCGGCGTCTGAGGCTGCGGAGAAGGAGGGCTTGAAGCGGGTTTCAGATGTGAGGCTGAAGGTCGGCGAGCTGCAGGGCATCGACGTGGAGATACTGGGCTTCGCCCTCCAACAACTCAGAAAAGACAGATTCAAGAACGCGAAGTTCAGCGTTGAGACGGTTAAGGCGAGGCTCAAGTGCCGTGCCTGCGGCTACGCTTGGTTCTTCGATAAGGCGAATGTGGATGAGGGCACGGCGGAGGCGATTCACTTCGTGCCCGAGGTGGCCCACGCCTACGTCAAGTGCCCGAAGTGCGGCAGCCCAGACTTCGAGATGACTGATGGGCGTGGCGTGTGGCTTGACAGCATCAAAGGAGAGCGCATGCGCAAATGACTGACCCACGACTCAGCATGGTAGCCGAACGCCTGAAAGGCATCCGTAGCGTGATCGCGGTGTCAAGCGGCAAAGGCGGCGTAGGAAAGAGCCTCATCGCGTCGACGCTCGCGCTTACGCTGGCCAAGAAAGGCCTCAGAGTGGGCCTTTTCGACTTAGACTTCACCAGCCCTTCAACGCACTTAATTCTGGGCGTCGGGAACGTGAAACCGAAGGAAGACAAGGGGATAATTCCGCCGAAGGTCTGCGGAATAGAGTACATGTCCATAATCTACTACTCGGGCGATTATGCCACGCCGCTGCGAGGCGAGGACACGTCGAACGTGTTGGTTGAGTTGCTGGCGATCACGCGGTGGGGTGAGCTGGATTTTCTGGTGTTGGACATGCCTCCGGGGATAGGCGATGCGACGCTTGACTTGCTCAGGCTCATCAGGAACGTCAGGTTCATCATTGTGACCACACCTTCGGTGCTGGCCTTCGAAACCGCCAAGAAACTCGCAAACCTTCTGAAAGAACAGAAAGCCCCCATAATAGGCGTCATAGAAAACATGAAAATGGATCAGTCAGAAGCCATACGACAACAAACACAAAAACTCGGCCTAACCTACCTAGCCGAAATACCGTACAACTCGGAAGCAGAAGAAGCAATAGGCAACCCGGAACTGTTACTGAACACTGTGTTCGCGAGAAAAGTGGGAAACGCGACTGCAGGAATCTAGATTCTCACTTTGCGATGGCTCTGGGGAACCTGAGAATCCTGATAGAGATAGAAAATGCAGGAGTGAAGCTTGTCGACCTTGTTCTATCTGATCGCGAGACAATTCACTTCGCACGCAACTACTCCGTCGCTCTTTAACCTTTTTTTGTCTAGACGGGTTTTGCAGCAATGGCTGCCATTTCCGTCTCCGCTTCGCGTCCAAGTCTCGCTGCATCTTTCCAACCAGAGAATCTCATATTCTTCCGGTGACACGATGCGATCTCTGAGGTCAGCGATTGTGCGGATTCCCTCTTCCTTGTACCAGTCTACGCAGATCCTGTAGGCCTCCCAATCAAGTCGTTCGTCTTCCCAATACACTTTGATCTCTGTCAAGCCTCGCAGGAAAGCTGCGAAAGCCCTGGTGTGACCATCTACAAAGACTACCTGATCATCAAGCCTTTTCACGGGTATAGGTTCAACCGATTCAGGTTTTGCCGTTTCAATGGTCTTCATTATGTGAGACAGTTTCTTAGAGCGCGCGCGGTGGGCCGGACCGGACTAGGACCCAAACTGGTTCGAGTCGCAGGCTAACGCGCGTTTCTCACCTCGGAAAACAACATCAACAAGCAGCAAATTTTTTTAACGGCGAACCACGTACTAGTAAACAAAACGTTTTCAAGCCAAAATTCAC
>CAYHAK010000035.1:0-18268 GCA_964354625.1 uncultured Candidatus Bathyarchaeia archaeon | reverse complement strand
AAAGTTTTATCCCAAGCCCAAAACCTGGAATGTGCGCACTTACTCGTCTATGAAAAGTGTTTCCTTCCTAAGAAGTAGCTCGTTTTCCAGATATCTCTGATTGCACATTTTCCTGATCTTCAGGAATTTCTCCAAGCCTCTTTCTGTTTCTTTTTCGTAGACACTGATTTCTCCCTCAAACAGTCCAAGAATTGCGTGAGCTTCCTCAGAGTGATGCATCTGAGGCTCCATAACTGCAAGAGTGGTGAAGCCTTTTGATCTCAATTCTGGAATGAGTCCCAATAGCCATCTTCTTGTGGCAACAGCGTGATGCTGCAGCAGAACGTCCGACACAATCTCGATGCAAGCTCTTCTCGGCCTCTCTGGCTTCTCGTCTAGTTCCCGGAAGATTGCGGCAAAGGCGAATTGGATTTCATTGAGGTTTTCTACCCCTTTTAGTTTGAGCACATGGGGCGAACTGTCAACAATCGTGTCTGCTTGGGGATTGCAGATTAGAAGATAAAGACTCGATTTGAATTTCCCGAGTAGGGCTCTCATATTTCCTGATCCTGAAGTGGCATAGAGTGCGGTCTGTCCCTCTTTTGCCCCTGCATCCAGAAATCTCTTGATGAGAAGGCCTCTTTCGTCGCAGGACGTCGAGGACAATATAACTGTGCAGTTTCCGGGTATACCACCGTAGAGCAGATTGTCAAGGTCTTTGTATCCAGTGGTCATGCGCCCGGGAAGAACAATTTCTGGGATTTCCACTATTGCGGGTTCCTCTAGTGCGGCGAAGAACTTGTGCATGTATCTGTAAGCCTCATAGTACTTGACTCCCCATTTTGTTACTTCATACCTCTTGGAGCCTTCCATATCTACTTCCTTTATGAAACCGTGCGACGCGAGAAAACTCAGGTCTCTCTTTGCTCTCTTGAAAGGTACATTCGCCCCATAGGAGATTCTCGTCAAAGAGCATACGTCTGACCGTGTCATAATTCCAATAATGTCTGCATAAATGTCATGTCTGGTTCTTTTCTGCTGGCCGCGTTTTTGCTGGCTATGCAACAGGCAACTTCTCCGGTTCTCTGCAAGAAAGAACGAGCAGCTGGTCTTAATGCTTGCGGTAGGCGCGCGCTAGATGTGGTCTAGAGCAAAGTCCTATCTAAGCCAAGCCGGACGCGATGCGCGCGCTGATCAAGGGGGCAGTGCGGGATCCAGCTATTAGTAGCGAGGAGGATGGATTTGTACCTGTGTCTGCTTGCCGTAGGGAATTTCGTACAATCCTTCTGTGGTAGAATGCGGAGGGTGTCAGCCATTCTCGAGTTATTCTTCAATCTCTTTGCAGAGACTCGCCTTTAACCTGCGAAAGCATCTACAATAGTCCCGCATGCACGCTAATCTCTTAGCCTCCACTAGTCATCGAATACGAAGTCTGCCTCTTCCGTAACCAAACCAGCGCGCACAACCGACCAAAAACCATCCGAAAGGAGGCACAAAAGCAGCCATTCAGCACACAACCGAGACATGCTGGTTGCCGAACCGGTGAACAGCATAAAACAGACCGCACCTCCAGAAAACGATAACGAAAGACAAGACGCCGCACGAAAGGTAAAGTTTAAAATGCTCTCCCTTATAGTAGATGTTCACACCGTATCGAGAACCGATTCACTAATGGAGAGTAAGGGCGACTTGAGGAGAAGACTGTTCACAACTGGCTTAATGATTATGCTAGCAGCAACGTTTGCGTTCACGTTGCTTTTCCCGCTTGCAAAGGCCCCTAACGTGGCAATCACTTTCGTTTTCCCAACCAGCCACCACGGCAAAGTCGGAGAGAAGGTCAACATCATCGGCACCATAAACAAGACGGGAGGTTCGTACCGTGTGTGGCTTGGCAGCCGCACAGTAGTGTCCGACAAGAGCGCAGTCGGAACCACTGTCAACGCGACTTTCCTGGTTCCATCGATGCCAGGAATTAACCACACGTTGATCCTGCAGGACGTTACCGAGAACATAAATGCTACCTCTTGGTTCATCGTAGACCCATTCTACAGCATCGAGGCCCGAGACGGTGGGAACAAGACTATCGCGTTGCCGAGGCAACTGCAGGAAAACGATCCAGCCACAATTTGGCTAAACATGACAGGTGCCAAGGAAAGCACAGCTTACGTGGCAAACGTCACCGTCAAGACCCCTTCTCCAGACAACAAGACGTTCTGGAAACAGGTAAGCTTCAGCACAACAGCCGACGGAGAGTTTTTCGGTTTTGCCGCTGCCTATCCGGGCAGCTTCCAGGGTGGACCACATACAAACTACACAGGCACTTACTCTATTGCCTTGAATAGCTCGGCCACAAACACGTTCAAGGTCGGATTGACGAATTCCACGGAATATCATAGAGGCCAGTATGTTGACATCAAGGCAGCTAGCTACAAACTGGGCGAGAAGGTCAACGTGAAGGTTCGTTTCGGAACTAATGTCAGGCAAAACGTGACTGTGAGCGTTCTCTCAGATGGCCTAGTGCGTGCGGACTGGACTCTACCGAACTGGACTATGCCTTCGCCCGCCTCTATTGGCACTTACACCATAAACGTCACTTCGCTATCCTCCACAAACGCTACAGTGAAGAGTCCGCGTGACGTGCAGGATTTCACGGTTCCCGGCTTCACAATCAACATGACTGCAAAGAATCTTGCAGGTGACCCTGTGTCTGGCGTAGCTGTCAAGGTGTTCGAGAACGGAAAATCAGCCGCCAACGTGACAAGCGACTCAAATGGGTTGGTGCGTGATTCAAATGGCTTGGCGCCCAAACTTGAAATAGGAATCTATACATGCAATGCCACTTACAAAGGCAAGAAGGTTGCCGAACAAACGATAAACGTTATCGGAGCTGCATCTTTGAATTTGAACTGCAGCCTCACAAACCTGAAAATACTCGTCATCACAGAAGCTAATGTTCTCGTCCCCGAGGTCGAAATATACTTGAAGCCAGAAAACTTCACGTTGACAACAAATGCCACCGGAGTAGCGGTCGCTCGTTCATTGCTGCCTAACGCCAGCTTGACGAGCACTAGCCGACCCTATGTTTTGAACGCTTCTAGATACAACGTGTCTTTCAGCGTGACTACGTTCCAGACATTGTTTGTTAATTCTACTGCGGTGAAGTTCTTCAATGTGACCATACTCTGCCCAACGTTGACGCTGCGAGTCAATGCCGTCAACGCTGAAAGCCAACCAATAGCGGGTGCTACTGTAAAGGTTCAAGAGTTGATCGGCGGTCTATACAATGAGGCAATAACAGGTTCCTCTGGAAACGTCGCCTTCAGTTTCATTTTCGGCAAGTACGTCGTAGGCGTTTATGATGCTGACGGAATCAAAGTGAACGAAACCACCGTAGACTTGTTCCAGAACCAGAATGCTTCAATCGTCTGCAGGCTCTACGGATTGGCCCTCTCAATCAAAGTCGTCGACTATTTCGGACAACCAATACCAAAAATGCACGTCATCCTAGAACGTGAAGGCATGACAGCCCGTCCGTCGGAAACGCAGACTGACGGCACAGCAACGTTCAACACAGTCACCGGCGGGACCTTCAGCGTCACCCTCTACATGACCGACCCAGATCAACCGTGGTTGGAGGAAGGTTTCTTGGTCGACACGTCGAAAACGGTTCAGATCAAGCTGGACAAATATGTTATGCTAGCCGGTTCGCTTGTTGAAACCAATCAATTCGTCACAGTGTTGATAATCGTTCTGACCTTGGTTTGCGTTGCCGCAATCGAGGTCTACCGAAGAAGGCGACTGAGACCGCAAAAGACTGAAGACTAGAGCCAGAATTAGTAGTTTGAGGGAAAAAACTTTATATCAGCTTTCGCGGACACTATATCCTAGCGAAGCAATGCTCTAGCGACAGGATTTTGTTAGGGAAAATGGTCAAAGGATGTGTATACCTTGACTGAAGTGAAAACTTGTTCTCCCACATGCCAATCGTTCAAATGCATGAAGAATGCTGTCCTCTACCAACGAGAAGGCACTTGGTGCAGATGGACCGAGGAAATGTGCAACGTTCCAAACTGCGCCTACGCGATGTGTATGAAGAGGCGCTTGCTTCCGAAAGGAGTCTGCGGAGAAACCATAAAGAGGAAGACCGCGGACAAACCGCTTGAGGAAGTCCTTGACACTCCGGTGAAGCTCCATGGAAAGGCACTGCGAAAACTTGGAGAGAAAGAAATCTTCTGACACTGCTACCGAACCAACATTCCGACACTGATTTCCGTCACGTGGATTGAGTAGCTATCCCACATTTTCTTCTTTCTATATCGCTGGTATGCGTTTAACAACTGGCGGCTTCACTTTTTTCAGGATTCTGTAGCCGCAGATTATGCATTTGATCTCGCCTCCGCGAAGATCCAGTTCGTCTGAGGGTACTCTTGCGCCACACCTTACGCATTCGTATACGATCCCGGAGGACGTTTTCTCCATGCCAGATTCCTCTTTCTACAAAGGAAAGCCACTTAGCTTTTAAATGTTTCCAGGTGCACTAGTTCCCATCGAACGGTCGGATTTGGCTTGTCAAAGCGGCTAAGGCAACTTCTCTCGGGAAAGATACCCTCAAGAGATCTTGCGCAAATCTGCAATTCATATGACATTTTCGGAGACATAGCAATCATACGCCTAACAGCTGGATCCGAGAAACACTGTGGCCTTATCGCAAAGGCAATCATGGGCGTCCACACGAACATTAACACGGTTCTTGGCCAGACAGGCGCCGTTCAGGGAGACTTCAGACTCAGAGAGCTAAGACACATCGCTGGCCAAAAGAAGATGATGACCTCCCACAAGGAGTCTGGCTGCGTGTTCTCGGTGGACCTGAAACGCTGCTATTTCTCACCGCGCCTCGGTAATGAGAGAATGCGAATAGCCAGACAGGTTGGAAGTGGAGAAGTTGTTGTCAACATGTTTGCGGGAGCAGGCTGTTTCTCAATACTCATCGCTAGACATTCAGACGCTGAAAAAGTATACTCCATTGACATTAATCCAGTGGCGATTCGATACATGCGGGAAAACGTCCGTCTGAATGGAGCGTACGGAAAGGTCGTCCCAATTCTTGGCGACGCAAAGGACGTCATCGAGAAGAGACTGAGCCATGTGGCTGATAGGGTCTTGATGCCGCTGCCCGAGAAGGCCTTGGAGTACTTGCCCTCTGCGCTTCTGGCCATTAAAAGAGAGGGCGGATGGATACATCACTACTCTTTCGAACATGCTGCCAAAGGTGTTGACACGGTCAATAGAATGAGGTTGAAGGTTGCGGAGAAACTTGAGGGTCTCGGTGTTGCCTTTGACTTCGCCTCAGCCCGAATCGTGAGGTCAACTGGCCCGCGTTGGTGTCAAGTAGTCTTGGACATTGCCGTTCGGCAATAGTTTGACAAGTTTAATAAGTGCATGTTCGGCAATTGTGTAACAGGATAGTTTCAGAATGAAAAAGAAGCTGATGGAAATCTTGGCCTGCCCGATTGACAAGCATCATCCACTAGAGTTGCACGTTTTCGAGGAGAAAGACGAGATAGTAGAGGGTCTGATCGTCTGCCCGAAATGTCTAAGGTGGTATCCGATCCGTGATGAGATCCCGGAGATGTTGCCTGACCAGCTGCGGAAGGAGGGCGAGGATTTGCCTTTCCTAAAGAAGTGGAGAGAAAAGGTGGCGGAGAGAATCTTGAATGAAGGCAAGCCTTTCAATCTCAAGGGCAAGGCAAAATAGTGATTCTACTTCAGCCTGATCACTTTTCCTGTCGCTGAGGATTGCAGTGCTGCCTCAGCTATCTTGAGTGCCTTCAACCCGTCTGCCCCCGTTATGAGCGGTTTCTCCTTCTTCATGCTGCAGTTTGCGAAATGCTGAAGCTCAAGCTTCAGGGGTTCTTGCATCGCGTATCTGGGCTGCACCGTCTGTTTTGCGTTTTCGATCGTCAGTTCTTGTGTTATGTAGTCAAGTTTCATTATGGCCTCGCTTCCGGTGGCTACAAGTGTCCGCGTCTTGTATGGTGTCAGCCAGTTTGATTCAATGAATGCGGTCTTTTCACCCTCAAACGTGAGCAATATCTGGGCATAATCCTCGAATCTCTTGTTCCTCATGCTTCCGGTTTTCGCGTATACGGCAATCGGGTCTTCGTTGAACAGGTATCCCACCGCGTCTATGTCGTGGATTGCCGTGTCTTTGACCACGCCTACGTCACCTATTCTTTCGGGCCATTGCGAAACTCTTTTTGCGGTGGCGCAGACAAGCTCGCCGATGCTCTTATCCGTGACGGCTTTCTTCATGTGCTGAATTCCGGGGATAAATCGCATCAAGAAACCTACAGTGAGATGTACTTTCTTCTTCTCGGCTGCTACCAACAGTTTTTCCGCCTGTTTTGTGTTTGCTGCCATGGGTTTCTCGACTAGAACGTGTTTTTCAGCGTTCAAGGCCTTCAATGCCGTTTCCGCGAGGCTGGTTGACCATGTGCAGATGCTTACCGCTTCAATGCTGCTATTTTTGAGCATCTTTGCTGGGTTCGTGTAGGCTTTTGCGCCGAACTGTTTGGCTGCACTTTTGGCTTTGTCAGCATCGATGTCGCATATGGCGAGAAGCTCCGTTTCGGCGAGCTCCCTGTAGATTCTCGCGTGGTTTTTTCCCCAGAACCCTGTTCCAATCACCGCCACGCCTAGCTTCTTCATTTCTTCCAGACTCCTCTTCCTAGCCCACGATATGTGAAACCTTCCTTTTCTATTTTGTCAGGCTCAAGGATTCCTTCGCAGTCGATGATGGCCGCAGGCGCCTTCATCATGGCCTTCAGCTTCTTCAGACTCAAGTGCCTGAACTGGTCATGTCCAGTCAATACGACTATGCAGTCGGCGCCTTCCAGCGCCTCGTTCAGGTTTCTTTTGAAACGATTCAGCGCCTCGGATAATTCCTCTCCCGAAAAGTGTGGATCGTAGAAGCTGACCTTAGCTCCTTTTGCTTCCAGCGTCTCAGCTAACTCATTTACAGTCTCGTTGGGGGCGTCATTCATGTTTGGCGTTCGCGAAATGCCGAGGAGCGTGACTCTCGCTCTTCTGATCGTCTTGCCGCAATCCCGCAGGGCGTCCCTCGCCAGACCAGCCACATGCCCAACCATTTCTTCGTTGATTTCACTTGCGACCGCAGGGATCCTCAGCCTGACGTTGAGACTCGTTGCCTCGTCCAGCAAGAGACTAGTCTCAGTTTGGAACTCGTCATGTCTAAGCCTCGGCAACATTGGCCTTAGCGCATAGGAGTAATCCATGAGCCTGCAGGCTTCCAAGTAGTCCACGCCTTTCTTTTCGCAGAACAGCGCCAACTCGTTGGCAAGGGCAGACGCGGCACCTTCTTGCACAGCCTCGAGCATCGCGGCAGTCTCTGCCGCTTTCACGTTCTCCGTCCTTCTCAGGCCTTTCCCGCCGAGGGTTCCCAAAACTAGTGAGGCGGCTCGCAAGCTGCTTTTGTCAGTTGCGGCGACGACGCGTTCATGGTTTGCCACTGCCTCTAGTGTTTGGTCAGGTTTCGTGCGGAATGGGCTGTAAGCGAGGCCCAAGTCAATTCCAACTTTGAGTCCTGAAGTGTTCTCAAGGAGTTCTCTAACGGAGCCTTCAGTAGTGTTGGCTCCTATGACGCTGGATAGCATGACCAAGGAGCCGCGGCGCAGGTTCGACCCTACGTGTTTGCAGGCTTTCTCCAAATCCGAATAGTCTGGTCTGCCCTTGCTATCAACCCGTACCGGTACTGCTACTACGATGATGTCGCTCTGCGGGATGGCTACCTTCACGTCTGTAGTGACCTTTAGCCGCGAGGTTTTCGCGTGAGCTTTCAGCTTGGTTTCAGTCTCAGGCCTCTGGAAGAGGGGCCTTCCTTTTGCCAAGCGGTTAACGACTGTTTGATCTTGGTCTAGGCATATGACTTTGAACCCTGCCTCTGCGAATAGGCACGCTTGGAGAACTCCTGCTTGCCCGCAGCCTACGATGCAGACTGTGTATACGCCGCGTTTTTCGGGTGTGTCCATCTCTTCGGGTTTTGCCTGCAAGATCAGAGAAGACATAGTGTGATCTCCACGTACTTGTGCCCAGAAGCTGCTTGCCCTACAGGTCTTTGAGCATCTTTTTGAGCTTCAGAGAGTACTCGTTCACGAGTCGCAGGGCTTTTTCTCCGGTTTTGGCCTCCGCATACAGCCTGTAAATGGGTTCGGTTCCGCTGGGCCTTACGAGTATCGCGCTCTTGTCTTTGAACCATATCTTTACACCGTCAATAGTGCTCACGTTCAGCCCTTTCGTCTGCTCGGCCAGTTTCTGCAGAAGCTCTTCCTTGCATTCTTCAGGGCATTCGAGCTTGCCTTTTTCAATATAGTACTTCGGTAGGGATCCAACCAGCTTTGAGAGACTCTCACCGCTTCTAGCCATAATGTCCAGGATCAGTGCTACCGCCATCGCGCCGTCCCTGACTGCTAGGTGGGGCCCGTAGAAAATTCCTCCATTTTCCTCTCCGCCGAGTTTAGCCTTCACCTTCTTCATGGTATGTGAGACTGTTACGCTTCCGACTTTTGTCCATACGATTTCCCCCCCGTAGGCGTCAGCAATATCTTTGATTAGAGTCGATGAGCTTACTGGCGTGACGATTTTCTCGCCTTTGTTCCTCTGCAGGAAGTCTTTCTCAACTAACGCGAAGGTCTTGTCTCCACAGTACACTTCCCCTCGTTCGTCGACAAAGACGGAGCGGTCAGCATCGCCATCGTAGGCGACGCCCAAGTCCGCTTTGACGGCTTTGACGGTTAGGGAGAGATCCTTGAGATTCTCAGGGCGAGGCTCTGGAAGCCTGCCTGGGAACGTGCCATCGATGTTCGCGTTTATGGTGGTAACCTTACAGCCCAGTTCTCGGAGCAGGCGTGGCGCGGCGAGGCTGCCTACGCTGTTTGCGCCATCAACCACGACATGATAGTGCTTTCTGGCTAAGCGGACCACGTTCACATGTCCCTCTACCGCCTTCACATAATCTTCGATCACCCCGGCCAGCTCGCGAGTCGTGCCTATCTTGTTCCATTCAGCGTAACGCATCTTCTCATCGAAGAATGTGTTTTCGATCGTGATTTCCTGTTCGCGGGACAGTTCGATTCCGTCTTTCCAGAGGGCCTTTATTCCGTTGTATTCTGGCGGGTTGTGTGAGGCGGTTATGATTACGCCGCCGTCGGTTCTGTGGTTTTTTACTGCGTATTGTATGGCTGGTGTAGGTGCCATTCCTGAGAGGAGTACGTTGCAGCCTGTGGCGTTGAGGCCTGAGATGACGGCTTTCGCCAGCATGGGCCCAGTGGTTCTTGCGTCGAAGCCTACAATGAGTGCACCGCCTTCGAAGAAAGTGCCTATTGCTGCGCCGACCTTGATTGCCATCTCCACGGTTAGCTCTTTGTTGACGACGCCGCGAATGCCGTTGGTTCCAAACAAACGTCTTGAACCTGTCATGATTTGTCTACCTTTCTAGACAATGTTTCTGGATGTTGGCACGTTTTCGGAGACCTCTTTGGCAGGGCATACCCATACTCTTTCTGCTAGGCGCATATTGTCTTCTATTCTCACGTGGTCTCCGAGTATGCAGCCTTTGCCGATTTGGGCTTTTTTTCCGATGTACACGCCTTCGCCGATTATCGCGTCTTCTATTGAGACGGAATCGTATATTTCCGTTTCTCGAAGGATTATGGAATCTTGAATAGTGACGTTGTTTCCGACGGTGACGTTTCGTCCTAGAACCGCGTATGGGCCTATCGTTGACTGTTTGCCAATGGACACTTGCTTGTCGAAGGCCACCGGAGTTCTGATTTCGGTGTCTTTCCTAGCCTTGATTCTCAGCTGTGGTTCTGATGAGTCCAGCAGAATCCTGTTTATCTCTAGATAGTCTTCGGGTTTGCCTATATCCATCCACAAATCATCATAGACTTGTCCGTAGAGCTTGCCTTCTTCTGCGAGCTTCGTGAATATCTCGCGTTCGAGTGAGACTTGGCGGTTTTCGGGGATTCTTTTGAGGATTTCTGGGCTGAGAACGTAGGCGCCTGCGTTTACGAGGTTTGTCGGGGCCTTCTCGCGCGGTGGTTTTTCGATGAATCTCTTGATGCGGCTGTCTTTGGCGAGTTCTGCAACTCCATATCGACTGGGGTCTTGGACTGTGTGCAGTGCGATTGTTGCCGTTGCCTTCTTTTCTTCATGGAGTTTCAGCATCTCGGAATAGCTTACGTCCGCGAATATGTCTCCGTTCAAGACCAGAAATGGTTCTTCGTGACCTATGCGTTTTTCAGCCTTCTTCAGTGGGCCGCCTGTTCCTAGGGGTTTTCTGAGGGGGTCTCGCGAGTACGTGACGTGTACTCCATGTCTGGGGATTCGGTGTTGTTTTATGGCGACTTCAGTTTGGTAGTTTACGGCCATTATGGCTTCTTTGATGTTGTTTTTGGCGAGGCGTTCGAAGGTCCATTGCAGGAGCGGCTTGTTGAGTATTGGAAACAGTATCTTCGGTCTCGTGCAGCTTAGGGGCCTGAGTCGTGTGCCGAAGCCTCCTGCAAGAATCACAGCCTTCAAATATGTCTCACCGATCCGAGTGCAAGCTTATATTCGAAAGGCTGATAATAAAACGGTTTCGTGAAAAAATGGTGAGCATGCTTTGAAGGTTTTGCTGCATGAAATGAGTTGGACTGAGGCCAAGATATATTTCGGAAAAAGCGATATCGCGATTCTGCCTGTGGGTTCGAATGAGCAGCATGGGCCGCATAACCCGCTGGGCACGGATCACCTAATTGCTAAGGCCATCGCTGAGGAGACAGCTAGACGCGCGCGTGTCCTGTGCCTGCAGGTCATCCCGTTCGGTGTGAGTTCCCACCACAAGCAGCTTTGGGGTACAATCTACATCTCGCCGAAGGCCTTCAAGAAATACGTGAAAGAAGTCTGTCTGGCCCTCAAGTATTATGGTGTACGCAAGATCGTCGTAGTCAACGGTCATGGCGGCAATCTGCCGGCGCTTTCTGACTTAGCTCGGGAGCTTCGTTCAGAGGGCGTTTTCGTTTCGGTTTTTCAATGGTGGCCTGCGGCAGCTAAGCTTCTGCCCGACCTTTTCGACGCTGAGGAGAGAAAACATGCCTCTGCAGAAGAAACTTCAGTCAATCTAGCCTTGCATGAGCATCTTGTGGACATGACCAAGGCTGTTGACGATGAGCAGCGTAAACATCCAGCACAGGCTGAAGGAATCGCGCTTCCGTTGGACACCGCTGACTTCTCGAGGACGGGGGTCTGGGGCAAATCAACGACTGCATCTGCGGAGAAGGGCAAGAAGGATTTGGAGGCGGTGGTTGCTGAGCTGGTTAAGCACGTTAACCTGCTCAAGCATGTGAGGTCAGACGAGTTGATTGAGAAACCCAAGTTCTAGAGGCTGAGCCCTCTTGGGCCACTTTAGCGCGCGCCGTGTCTTCTTCGCATCAAGCATATAGGTATTTTTCGACTTCCCACGCTGTCACTTCTTTTCTGTCGCTTGGCCTGTGGCTTTCGTACTCTTTCCATTCTGCCATTTTGAGCCCCTTGTATCTGTGGGCGTTTTCGCTGCCCAAAACTCGTGCGCAGATGTCATCGTTTTCCCATTCTTCCAGAGCTTCCTTAAGCGTTGCAGGCAGAACTCGAATGCATAGCTTTCGTCTTTCGGCTTCGTTCAGGTGGTAAAGGTCTACGTCAATGGGGTCTCCAGGGTCGGTCTTCTTCCTTATGCCGTCCAGTCCTGCTTCCAGTGTTGTGGCGAAGACCAAGTAGGGGTTTGACAGGGGGTCGGGGCATCTGAATTCTATTCTGGCTTCTTTTTCGTTTTCAGGTGAGAAGGCGGGGATTCTTATGAGCGCGCTTCGGTTCTTTTTGCTCCATGCCACATATACAGGTGCTTCATATCCTGGCACTAATCTCTTGTGGCTGTTTACGGTGGGCGCTGCTATCGCGCTTAAGGCGCGGGCGTGGCTGAGGAGGCCGCCTATGAAGTACCTGCACTGCTGCGAAACATACCCATAGCCTTCTGCGTCGAAGAAGGGGTTTCTGCCCGTTGCCGGGTAAAAGAGTCCCATATGAATGTGCATACCGCTGCCTGGCTTGCCGTGCCACGGTTTAGGCATGAATGTGGCGATCCAAGAGTATTTTTTGTCAGCCACGGCTTTGGCTGAAAACTTGTATCTGACGATACTGTCCGCCGTGGTGAGGGGGTCAGAGTATTTGAAGGTGATTTCGTTCTGTGCTGAACCTACTTCGTGGTGCTGCCGCTCCACCGTTATGCCCATCGTAGACAACGCGTTCGTCAAATCCATTCGATAGGATTCAGTGACGTCTCTACCAGGCGTGTTGTCGAAGTATCTCTGCCTGTCCGTTACGTGATTCTCAACTGGATAGATTTGGCCTCGCGCGTCTTTCTGAACGATGTAGAATTCGAGCTCCGCAGCGGCCGTGGGCTCATATCCCTCTGCCAGAGCCTTGTCTATCGTCCTCTTGCATATATAACGCGGGTCGCTTTCATATCGTTTCCCATCTGGCTTGAGTATGTCGCATATGAAGGCTGCCACGCTCTTGTCGTAGAAATAGTGAGGGTACGCGGTGAACGTGTCGGGGTCAGGCTTCATTATCATGTCGCTTTCCTCTATCCTCACGCCAGCAAGAACAGATGAACCATCGAAGGTCACGCCCTCGTTCAGCGCGTTTCGGGTTTCCTCCGCAGGTATGGTCCTCCCCCTCAATAGCCCCAACAGATCTGTGAACTGCAGAAGAACGTAGTCTGCGTTTCTCGTAAGCTTCATGCAAGTTTCGAAGTTCTGAATGGCCTGCAATCTGTCTCTTATCATGTGCCCGCCTTCCACGCTATGGGCAAAGGTATAGCAACATGAAAATGTTCTGAACATATAAAAGCATTATTCCCTGTCAGAGAAGCAAATGTTAAATAACTGTGTAACGCATTGGATGAACGTTCAACGTTGGTGGGGTTTGAGGCAGATGGATGAGACGGACGACAAAATCCTTAAGGCCTTGACTGTGAACGCTCGGCTTTCTTCGAGGCAGATAGCCAAACAGTGTGGCGTTTCGATCGGGACGGCTCTATCGCGGATCAGAAAGATGGAGGACCAAGGCATAGTCAAAGGGTACTCAGCCTTGCTTGACCACGAGAAGCTTGGCTACGAGCTGACAGTGGTCAGCGAGATAACCGTCTCGAAAGGCAGATTACTGGAGATGGAAAGCGAGATCGCACGGTTTCCGAACGTGTGCTGCGTATACGACGTAACAGGCCTGCTGGACGCCATCATCATCGCGAAGTTCAAGAACCGCGAGGAACTCGGCAAGTTCACGAAGCGCCTTCTGGCCTTACCTTACGTGGAACGCACCAACACGCACGTGGTGCTGATAACCATCAAGGAAGACTTCAGAATAATCTAGACCACGGATTCTCTTTCAGCCTTCTTTGCCCAGCAAGTCTGGGCAAGCTTTAATTTGAACCATAAAATACAGGATAAACCTGGCGCCCGGTTGGGCGGGGGTTGCCAAGCTAGGTCAACGGCGTAGGCCTGAGGCGCCTATCCTGTAGAGGTTCGTGGGTCCAAATCCCACCCCCCGCACTTTTTAACAGACCCTCCGCACTTTTGACCTCTACTTGCGCTTCCTGTAAATCTGCGTATCCTCGATCGTGCTGACGTACTCGAAGCCTGATTCAACCAGCTGCCTCACTTCATCCACGGTCTTTGCGACTCTTGAAACATATTCGTCGTCCGCTAGATCCACGAGCTGCGTGTAAACCAGCGTGTTGTTGATGTTCTTGTGTCCCAGCACCTTCATGACGTGCAGGATATCTCGCGTTTTGTGGTATTCCATGGTAGCTTTGAAGTGTCTGAAGGTGTGAAAGCTGATCTTCAATATTCGTGGGTTCTGGAGTTTGTTTGCTGTTCTCTTGCGTTGATATGAGAAGAGCCTCTCTTGACTCTTGAGCCACTTTCCGAAGATTCTGCCTGAGCTGGATTTGTTCTGCAGAGCTGTGAGCATTGCCACTAGTTCACTTGACATTCTGAAGATCCTTGGGTTACTTCCTTTCTCGGGCGTGACTCTTAGGGTGCTTGCGACGAAGTCTATGTCTGTCCATTGGAGCCTCCAGGCTTCACCTATTCGCATTCCGGTTTCTTTGAGTAGCTGTAGTAGAGTGGCCGTCTTTCTGCCGCATCCTGCAATCAGCTGGTCGATCTCAGTCTCAGTCGGTATGAACGGTAGTTTTCTGAGTTTCTTGTACCTAGGAGGATCCCATTGAAGGCCGTGCATCTGAAGGTAGCTGGTGTAGGCTTCGACTGCGTTTGCCTTTCTCCCCGAGCTCCAGCCCTGCTGTTGAGCTATCGTTTCCTTAATTGACTCTGAGTCTAAGAGACTAGCGCCGCGCTTGGTTAGGATCTTTAGCAGTTTTGTTCTGCCTCTGATTGTGGATTCTGCGTAACCTTGCTTCAGCAGCCAGAACGAGTACTCAACTATCTTTGAGTGTGCTTCTGAGGGGGTGGATTTCGTCAGTGACTGCAATGATACTGTGGTGCCGTCATTGGCGACGTTGGCCATGATTCTTTCCCTTCTTCCGCCGTTTTGCGGGCCAAGGCGCTCAATTGGGCTTTGTTGAGCGCTTGTTTGGCAATAGGGACCTAGGCCATTCGACGTTCTTAAATGCAGTGGACTCGTTGCTTTTCCTGATGGATCCAGGAATCGATATCCACATTCTCTGCATATCCAGCGCTGAACAATATTGCCCTTGGGTGAATAGTACAGACCGTCACGGTGGACTTGGTTGGAACTGCACCCGGGGCAAGCAGGCATTAGCTTTCCTGAGCCTCATTCAGCTTCTGAATCCTATCTTTTTCAAGGTCTATTTCAAATTGCCCGAGATCTTGCAGTATGCTTAGGTATTCCAAGATCTTGTCTCTTGTCAATCCAAACTTGTACTGAAACATTGCTATGGTTTTTGATAGTGAGAGCTCAGTGTTTTGATTGAGCTTACTGTGGATCTCTCTGGCTATCTCGGCCATGCGCTCTTGCCTGATTGCTGCTCCGTCTCTTCTAACCACAAGAGCTCATCTCGGGTGTGTGTGAGTGTGTATGTGTGTATTGTCAGTCAAGTTCCAGAATACTGAGCCAGTCTCTGAATTCGTACTATCTTTCGAGTCGGCGAGTGTGTGTGAGTGTATGTGTGTGTATTGACAGAGAGAAACGAGATAGACGCGGAGACTTGTTTTCAAATTTGAAAGAAGGTTACCTGATTCATGAGTGGTTGTGCGTGTGTGTATGTATGTGTATATGTGTATTATGTGTAAAGAAGAAAGAAGAAAAGAAGAAAGAGAAGACAGACAACAATACACACACTCACACACATACACACACCCAACCTTGAGACTTCTCATCAAATCTGATGAGAGGTCAAGCAGGTGTATCCTGGTCGCATCCTTCTTTGGCTTGCGAGATAGATAGCTAGATAGATATATATCAGATAGAAAGGAAGGACCATCTGAAGATTCTATCGTAGCAGATTCACCTTCTCGTTTCGTTCTATTTCGATCCGATGCTTGAGATCAAATTCGATCACTTCCAGGCTCTTCAGAACGTCTTCATATGCAGCTTCTGCAGGAAAGAACAGTGCAGCCCTGGCATCAGGCAGAATCTTCAACTCTCTAGAGAAAGCCTCACGGACCTCTTTAGGAATGTACACTATTCCAGTCTTCGTCATCTTGGTCTTTAACATGACCATCTTCAAACGACACTCCTTAGAATCTCTATAATACGTTTCAAATATTATAAAATCTCTGCTGTAAATCATACTAGTATTCAAATCAGTAACACTATTGAATCTATTGCGAATATTGCAATGTATTGTTTGAGTCAGAGCTCTTGATGCACGGTCAACTCACCGCAAGTGATTGGCCAAGCTTCTGTGAAGAGCGAAACCCGTTTTACATTACTCTATAATGTAAAATAGTCCATCGTTTTCGTTCCCTTGACAGGTTTTCCTTTGAAGAGGAGGAAAATGAGGTACAGGTGAGCGCGCGCTACACTGCTACACTTGTCTCACCAATTTCGATTCTCACACTCAGTCAAGTCGCCTGCCTTGACTTACTTTGACTGCTAGTCGCAATGCGTGCGATTGATCTTCTTCTTGGAGATTCTAGCAGCTTGTGGCCAGCGCAATGATACGCTGAAGCCTCTAGCGCGAGAGATTCCAGAAGAATTCTAGCCGGGTGCCAGCAGAGCTTATTTTGCGATCATGACTTCGGTGGCTTTGACGACGGCTTCAACCTCGTCGCCTACCTTGATGTCCAAATCCTCCACGGCCTCACGTGAAATCAGAGCGGTAACGATCGTGGGCGTCTTCACCTCAACTTTCACCTTCGCAGTGATTTCGTCCTTCTCCACGGCCACAACCTTCCCCTTAAGCTGGTTTCTTGCACTGATTCTCAAGTTGATCACCTCCTCATACTCAACGGTCGAAAGAATCTCGCCCACATAGCTCTCCAAGCGCCTGTACTCTTCAAGTACGTTCTCGCCCAGCGTCGTCAGCTTCGCGCCTCCTCCGCCTGACTTTCCGCCCTTCCGCGTCTCCACGACAGGTTTCCCCAAAGCCTTCGCAATCTTCTGCAAGTAGCTCCAAACGTAGCGGTAAGACATGCCCAGCTTCTCAGCAGCCCTCGAGATGGACTTGTCATTTCGAATCTGCTCCAGAATCTGGGCTCCACCTTTCCCTAAGACTGGCTTCCCGCTGCTCTCTAACCAGAGTTTGTACGATGGTTTGCGCTTCTTCTCGGTGGGCATTGGTCTTCTATTGCCATGATTTGTTTATAAGCACTGCCGCATGCGCAATCAGTGCGCAAGAGTCACACAGCAGGATCCGTGGCAAAAACCCTACTCAAAGACCCTCACAGACTCGGAATCGAAGCTGATCCACACTTCCTGGGCTTCGTCCAGATGCATGTCCAGAAAGGAACGCTTCGCCATACTGGCCTTCAAAGGCAGACCAGCGCTCACAGTAACGCTGACGACGGAACCTAGATCTGCAATATCTTGGACCTTACCTTTGAATGCGTTTGTCACATCTGAAGGTTGAGTCCTGCCAAGCACGACATCTTCAGGACGCACACCCACCATGCACGCCTCACTCTTCACGTCAACTGCTGCTTTGAAGACGAGCCTGCCAGACTCAAGCAACGAAAAGCCTCCACCACTCTGCTTCACCTTCGCCTCGAAAACGTTCTCGTAACCCAGAAATCGCGCCACAAACTCGTCCGTTGGGTCGTTGAACACGTCAGCCACGTTCCCCATTTGTACTATTCTCCCGTCACGCATCACAGCCACCTTCTCAGCAAGGCTGAAAGCCTCCATCTGATCATGCGTGACATGAATCACAGCCACGTGAAGCTCCCGGTGAATTCGCCTGAGCTCGTATCTTAACCCGCGTTTCGTGTCAGCGTCTACAGAGCTGAGAGGCTCGTCAAGCAGGATCAACCTTGGCTCGATGGCCAGAACCCTCGCCAATGCTACCTTCTGCCTTTCGCCGCCGCTTAGCGTGGCAGGAAACCGATTCTCCAAACGTTTGAGACCCAGCGCCTCTATTACTCGATCAACCTTATCCTTGCGTTTCACGCCTTCAATGCCCCTCACTTTGAGGCCGAACTCGATGTTCTTTTTTGCTGTCATGTGAGGAAAAAGCACGCAGTTCTGAGGAACATAACCTATTCCTCTCTTCTCAGGCGGTGTTCCAGCGACGCTTCGTCCGTCCAGAAGGATTCTTCCGCGGTCAGGAGTGTGGAAGCCTACAATCGTTTCTAGCAGCAACGTCTTGCCTGCACCTGTGGGTCCGAGAATGACGAGATACTCGCCTGTTGCGACCTGCAGATTAACGTCGGTCAGCTCGAACTTCTTCCAAGCCTTGAAGACTCCATCAAGTTTCAACATGACCCAACTACCTCAACTTCAGCGCAGGAGCCTAGTTGGCTTGGCGGTAAGGAGTCGAAAGACCACAAGCACGATGATGGCTAACAGAAGAAGCAGACCACTCACTGGGAGGGCAGCTTTCAGGCCTTCAACGCTGAAAACGTCATACAAGTACACCGAGATTGTTTTTGGGTAGTATGCGAGGACTACGACGGCGCCAAACTCGCTTATCGCTCTTGCCCAAGTGAGTATGCAGCCAGTCAGAATCCCACGCAATGCCAAAGGCATTGTGACATACACGAAAGCTTTCAGT
>CAYHAK010000034.1:0-19644 GCA_964354625.1 uncultured Candidatus Bathyarchaeia archaeon | reverse complement strand
GTAAGTTCTGTATTATCAATGATAAAAATATTCCACCTAATTTTTAATCAGGTAATCATGATTGGAGTCTGGAGGGGGTTCATATGGAGAAAAAACAGAGAATAATCATATAAAATGATTAGGTTTTATATTTGCATTTACTCAGATTCGTAAATTCTTTGATGAGTGAATTATTTTCCAAATATACTGAATTTTTTATTCTTTACTACTTCACTATTGTTTTCAATTGCTTTGGTCATTAATCTTATTTGAGTATTAATTGAACTTTCATTTCTATCTATTCTATCAATCGTTTTATTAATCAATTCTTCAAATTTGTCCAATCTTTTACTTATTTCTTCAACCTTATTATCTATTTTTGTAGGTGTTAGATTAGCAGTATTTTCGATTATTTTAGCGGATTTTTCAGTTAGTTTCATTGTTTCTTCTATAAAACCGGATAATTTGTTATTTAGGTCTTGTAGTTGTTCTTTAGATGATTTATATCGTCTAACTTCATCATTAAGTTTTTTCAAACTCGAAACTAATTCTTCTGCTTCTTTATGCATATCTAAAAAATCTTCGCTCATTTTATTCTTCTCCATAAAAATTATTTTCTAAATCTTTATAAATATTTTTCAGTAATATGATCTTGCCATAATCTAATGCAATCTTTTCTTTTTCAAATTCTCTAATAAGCATAATAGTTAATTTATCGTCATTTATTTTATTTATCATCTCTTTTGAAATTGAAATACCTTGATTATTTTTTAATTTAACAATTTCTAATAACAACCAAGACAATAGAGGGTAAACCATTTCTTTATCAAAATTGTATCTTTCAATTGACAGCATTAAAAATTGATTAATATCCTTAATTGTTTGACTTTCGTCTACAATTCCAATTCTAACGGGTACGTAGGCTCTTAAGAGGAATAATCCGATACTTTCTGGGTGATCCTCCATTGTTTTTAATATTTGATTGTAAAGAGATTTAAAATCTGAGACCGGTTTAATCAAAGAATCTGATTGGTTTGAATCGCCGAGTAGTTCTCTTATGTGAATTAGCATTTTTGAAAGATCTTTTGAATTGGCTATTTCCATTAATTGTTTAGAATAAGTTCTTTTCAGAAAGTTAGCTACTTCTTCTCTAAAAATCTTATCGGGTTCTTTGCAAGAAAATGATTTATCCAAAATCGACAACATAGTATACAAAGCCTGTCGTCTTCCTTTTTCGTAATAATCATAAACATAATCTAAAAATAATTCGCAACAATAGATAATGAAATTTTTTGTGTCCAAATCTTTTTTATTTTCTAATTTTTCTTTTTCGATTTTTGCCCTAAATTGATTATACTTTTTAACATAATCAAAATAATGCTGTATTATATTTTCTTTGTCAATATTATTTATTTTTAAACTAAATTCATTCGAGGCATAATCTATTCCATAATTAGTAATTACACCTATTGCAGTTAATCGAAATATTGCTTTTTCTATAGCTTTAAATGTTTCGTTATCGTCATTTCTAACTAGATAGATATTATTAAATTTTGATTTAAAAGGTTGATATTCTTTATCAAGATCGTTAATTTCATTTAATATCCCTTTGATAATTTCCATTTCGTCATTTTTTCCCTTAAATGAATTAATATGAAAATAGAATAGGCTTCGAATGTCATCCCATTTGCTGCGTTGATGACAAATATTCTTTATTTCTTCGAGTGGAGTGTTTAGATCCAATAACGCATTGTTTTTTCTATCATCAGAACATGAATAAATTATGAAGCATTCAGAATGCTCTCTGTCTCGTCCTGCACGTCCAGCTTCCTGATAATACGCCTCCACGGATTGGGGTAAATTGATATGAATAATGTATCTTATATTTGGTTTATCAATTCCCATTCCATATCCTTTTGTCGCGATAAGAAGTGGAAAATTATTTTCTTGAAAATTTTTAGCATTAATAATTCTATATCTTTCATCAGAATAATGGGGTTCACAAATATTTCCAAAATCTTTTTTGATTCTTTCGATAAAATATTCAACTCCTCTCGGATTAGTTTCATTATTGGTTGTGAATGGGCAGAAAATAATTCCACTTTTTGTTGATTTTCCTTTCAATTCAAAAAGATCTTTTGTTTCTAACCTTTCTGGTAATTGTTTTTCTATTATATTTTTTAAAAACAAATATTTTTCATCCGTTTTGCATTTAATAATGTTAAAATGTAATTCTTTTCGGTCAAATGTTTCAGAACTTATTACTGCCCCTTCGTCTTTTATTTCTAAATCTTCTTTTACATCAAGAAGCACATTTTCAGATGCCGTACCAGTTAAAGCTATTAATGGAGGAATAAATCCATCTTTGTTTTGGCAATAAGTACGACTATTTTTTCCAACTGTAAGGTACGCCGGTCTAAAATCATGCCCCCATTCAGAAACACAATGAGATTCATCAATTACTACGAGTGATATTAAATACTCCTTTGTAAACTCTCTTAATGAGTGCCTAAATTCATTAATTAAAAATCTTTCTGGAGCAACATAAATAAATAGATATTGACCCTGGTAAAACAATCTTTGAACTTTTTCTTTTTCAAATCTATTTTCGATATCTCCAGACAATCCAATGGCTCTAGTTATTCCCTTTCGTTCTAGATTCTCTACTTGATCATGCATTAAAGATTTTATTGGAACAACGATAACCGAAACCCCGGGTAATAAAAAGGTAGCTAATTGAAAGATTAGGGATTTACCTGCACCTGTGGGAAGAAGGGTGATCGTATCCTTATTTAACAATATCCTTTTTAATGAATCTACCTGGCCTTCTCTAAAAGATGAATAACCAAATATGTATTCTAAGAAATATTCTAATTGCTTAACGCTTGGTTCTTGAACAATTTTAATATTTTCTGCAGGCTTTAGCTCTTTTCTTATTATTCGAGGGAAAGAAATATCTTGTATTATGCATAATGGTTTTCTTGCGTCTATATTTTCGTTATAAGTCAAAATTATACTTACTTTATCATCGTTATCTATCTGTAGCTTGTTTATGTTATAAGGAAGACTGAGTAGCTCACTTAATTTAGAGATAAGTTGTTTTAGATCAATCATTGCTTCTTCAATAATAAATTTAATTTCATTATTATCATATTCATTTATAAAATCAAAGTCGTAATTTATCTTATTTCTATCTTTACCATCAATAGCTCCAACAAATAGTAGTTCTATTAAAGCAATCTGAAACTGATGAGCTAATTTAAAAGAATTAATATACTTATCATACTCTGTTTTTTTATATTTGATTACATTGATATTTTCAAATTCCTTTTTTAATTCCTGAATACCGGCACAATCAGGATTTTGTAAATCAGAATTATTGATCCTTATTTCCTTAAAACCATTTTCAATTAATCTTCTTGTCCTTGAATAATCTTTAGACCTTTGATTATTGTGCTCGTAACCATCCAATTCGACTACAACATTTGATCTGTTTGTAGTTATTAAAAAATCGACTCTTTCTTTTGATTCTTTAGATTCGGAATATCTGTCATAATCATAAACAAGGCTGTGAAATTCAACCTGAGGAATTACAAATCTTTTAAATGAATCACCTAAAATTTTTGGTAAAATATTTTCAAAAAAGTTCTTTTCATAAGTGTCGCCATCAAACCAATATGTTGAATTATGATTACTATTAGTTTGTTCGTAAGCGGAAGGATTAAATTCTCCTTTATTAACAAATCTAGATGACAACTTATTTTCTAAATATGGAGACAATTTTGTATATTCCCCTCTAGTTAATATTTTATGAGCGATAGATAAAATAGTTTTGAATTCCTTGGGTACCTCATTTCTAATTTCCTTTGGAAAATCAATTCTCCATTGGTTAATAAATTTATAATTTCCAAAATTTGTAATGCAATTTAATTCCAACAATTCCTTAGGGAGTGCAATAGACTGATAAAATTTTACAGAATGTTCCCTAAATCTTGCTCTGGCATTTAAATCGATTATTTCTTCCATTTAATATGACCATTAGTTTACTTTTACTTCAAATTGAGGACTTTGAATAAACCTGTTGTATATGACCTTTGCTGTTTTCAATCATAAAAATAGCCAAAAATTGCTGTCTCTTTAGTCCTTTTACCTGTTTATCTTGTTTTCCTTCTTTTATTCAAAATATTCTCTCATTATAATTGTTATTTTAAATAAATAAGGACTGTTCTTAGAAAGAGTTAATTAATCTGACTCTATATCATTTTATTATGGCAAAATTTTTAGATACAACTGGGGTTTCAAATGAATTAGCCCAAATTATCAAAGGTGCAAAAGAACGATTAATTCTTATAAGCCCATATTTACAAATTTGTGATCGATTTAAAGAGATGCTTGAAGATCAAGACAGAATGAAATTAGATATCAGGATTATATATGGGAAAAGTGAACTTCAACCCCAAGAAAGTAATTGGTTAAAATCTTTAAAATCTGTTCGAACTAGCATATGCAAAAATCTCCATGCAAAATGTTATTTAAATGAAAAAGAAGCCCTAATTACCTCCATGAATTTTTATGAATTTTCTCAAATGAACAATAATGAAATGGGAATTGTAGTGTATAAATCAGAGGATCAAAAATTATATGAAGAGATTAATGACGAAGTTAAAAGATTAATCAGAATCAGTGACGAAATTAGAGTAACAGTCGAAAAAGTTGCATCGAAAGAAGAATTAAATAAAAATAGTGATGGTTATTGCATTCGATGTGGAACTCGAATAAAACTAGACCCTGAGCATCCATATTGTTTAACTGATTATCAAAAATGGAAAAAATTTGAGGATACAGCATACATAGAAAAAAATGGCGCTTGTCATATTTGTGGTAAACCGAACAACTCTTCAATGGAAAAACCAGTTTGTAAGGATTGTTATAAAAAAAATAAAAAATTATTTAAGAATTTCTAAGCCGTGTCCTTCCAATTATTGTTTTTCAAAATATTTTCTCACCAGCTCATCTAATGCATGATCAAAAGTTAGTGATTAAGAATCATGATAAGAATCCTCATTCATTATTTGAATCAGATAACGTAATTTGATTGGCGCCTTCCTCTAATTTCGTATCACATATTGGACATTTAGAATGCCAAGATGAAAACCATTTTTTACAAAATTTACAATATTTATTTTTTTTATCTCTTTTATTAGTTATATCTAATAATTCTGAATCTGGTCCGAATACAATTCTTATAGCTTGACCCGATGTAGTCGTAGTTGTCGAAGTTGGTGAACTTATGTATTCTTTTTCTTCAGTCATAATAATTCACTTTCAAATTTCTAATCCCGAAAATATAAAGGAACAAGGAAGTAATATTAATCCAATTAACAATGAAATGTAGGCTAATCTTATATAAAAATTTTTTTTACTAATGGTATTTTGATTTTTAAACCAAGAAAATGCTAATGCTTTTGTAGTTTCTTGTCTAATTATTAAATCTGATTTATTACTCGAATGAGCTATTATTTCAATCGGATCTATATGGAGAGTTATATAATTTCTCAAAGCAAAAATTGTAAAAATAATTGAAATAAATAGACATCCGACTACAACTATGAAAAAAAATGTTTGATAATTTAAGGCTAATTTTTCTAATATTTTAAATCCATATATTTGAATTCCTAAAAATATCGATAATAATGTGCCTGCTGACGCTAAAATTGTCGAAACATTTGAATCCGTATGTTTGAATACATCCCATTGATGTTCCAGTGAATATTTTGTTGTTTCGTATAATATCTCAGTTTTTGTTGTTGTAACAGTTGAATTTTTTTTAACCGCCATTTTCACATCCAAACACTATTTAATGTAAATAATATAATAAGATTAAATGATAATTGATTAATTTACTTATTGGTCAAGATATCTTGACTAATCAGTCTGACCCAATAATCTACAATTTCATATCTTGTTTTTTAAAATATTCTCTTACCATTTCATCCGAGACATGATCATATTGTAGTGTTGTCTCGATTTTGCTATGGCGTGCTTTTCGTTGGATGATTTTTGGATTTACTTGTTTGTTAAAGTCGCATGTTATTGATGATGGTTTGATGATGTAGGGTGCTACGTATTTTTTTATTCCTGCTTTTTGTGCTATTATTTTTGTTTGTTTTTTGATGAATCCTCCGAATGGTTGTGGTGCTTTTCCTTTGTATGTTCCATGTGGAAGAATCACAAGATAGTCTTCAAATTCTTGCAGTGGTTCTCGACATGGAATATAATTTTTAATTGTTTCTACAAGTCGTGGACTGAGGATAATGTAGTTGTTTCCTGTCTTGGTATCATCGAGATAAAATGTTTGGTTGTCCAGATCCATGTTACTGATTTTTAGGATGCTGAATTCACTTGGCCGTAGCAGTCCATCTATTTGAAAAAGTGCGATCATGTGCCATAGTGGATTTTCTTTGCTTACTTCGATATACTGATTAAGTTCTTGTTCACTAAGCACGATTTTGTTGCTGTGTTCCTGACCCGGTACAGGAATCTTAAGATCGGTTCTTTCCAGCCATTTGGTGAAATGATTCACAGACATGACTCGCCGTGCGTTACCGTTTTTCTTGAAGATATGAATGAGGTATCCCTTCCAGTTCAGCATATCTTCATGTGTAATCTCTTTTAGTGGTTTGTTTATCCATCTGAGGAAGAGTCGGACGTAATAATAGTAGTTCAGTATCGTTGTTTTCTTCCGATAATTGAGATCGAGATGCTGACGATATTTTATCAAGATATCTGCGGTTTCTTTATCCAGATTTATATTCGTTTCTGACTTTATCGTAGTTTGTGTAATAACCTCAGAAAAAGTGTTTTCATGTTGATTTGATAGTTCTCCCAGCCTCAATTGTAAAAAATTATTTCTACTAATTTCTCCATGTGTTTCATTTGGGGTCATAATACCACCAGTATTGTGGTCTCGGACCCCCTGGATGTTCATAGCATCTGGGGGTCAATTTTGACCTTAGTTATATGGAGAAAAGTAAGGATTTCTCTCCTTATATACTCCCGTTGGGGTCAGTGAAAGTATTACTCCTGGAGCAACGGGAGAGACATCGTATTTTACAATTTTTAAATACTATCCCTAACAGTATTCAACATGACTAATTACAGAAAATCCACCAGTTCTTTTTCTAAAGAAATACCATATTCTGTGGCGTATTCATTTAATATATCTTCCGAGTTTTTTATAATGAATTTATTTTTCTCAATTAATTCGAGAGAATCTCTAATTCTTCAAGATGACTTTTCAAGTTTTTTTCTTTCTCATATTTAAAAAGACAACATTTTTAACTGCTCTCTAAATTCTTCATATGTTAAAATAGAAATTTTTTTTCATAATATCAACGAAGATCAAGTATAATCGTTCGAATGTAAATTCTTCATCGATATAATTTAAAATTGAATCGTATCGTTTTTGATCATAAAATTTACTTAACTCTTTACCATCTGCTTTTTTTACAGGCAGACCGAAATATTCACACAAATTTTTTTGACTGATTGCCATAAGTTTATCTTTTTCTAACGATGTATTTGAAATTAATTGAGTTAATTGCATTAAATCCGTGTTTGCTGATTCACTAAAGATATATCGAAAAATATTTTTTTCATTGTCAATTGAATAAATTAATAATCTACTAAAAAGATAGGGTAAATCAAATTTAATATGGTTAAAGCCAACAATAGTTAGGTCACATCTATTGTTTCCTTTTTTATCCAAATATCTGTCTTCTTTAATTTTGTTCCTTAAAAAATTATAAAACGAGGTTAAAATTATTTTTTCTCCATTTTTTTTATGTTCCCATTCTTTTAAAATCATTGGCTTTTTAATCTCTGAATATTTTAGTAAGTTTTTTTCATAGTAATTATAAGTAATAACAATAACTTTTGAACTAGGATAAAAAGGATTTAATCCAGAGTTTGGTTCCTCTTCACTAACATACGTCTCTATATCTAAAAATAATAAACTCATTTTTGCACCTATATATCTTCTTTCAGAATTTCTCTTAGATATTTCTCACCATCTCTTCGAATGTAAAAATCATATCTTTTAACAAATGATTTTATGAACTCTGTAAAAATTTCTTTATTACCAATTGGTTTTCCATCTTCTCCTATTGCTACTGGTTTAAAAACGATGTTGATAAGAGAGAAGCCAGATAGAATCATCAAATCTTCATATAAATGTTTACTGTACCAAAAACTACCGACCAAATTTTCAAAATCAGTATAAGGGTTATCTTCTGTTTTTTTAAGCTCAATATTTAGTTTTCCCTACGCCGGAAACATTCTTTTAAAGTCTGTTTGAGAATGGTCATGGAATGAAAGGTCTTTTTCTCGTTTTTCACATAAATAATATAAATTTTTCAATAAATATTCTTCCGATAACGTTTTTCCTTTGCGGACTTTTTGAACATAAGTTTTTGCTTTCGTCCATAACAAATGATTGAAATTTATATTGTTTAATTTCTTCGTAGAAAAAATACTGACCGAACCAATTGTTGTTAAGTGTTCTGCTAATTTTGTTAACAATGGAGATTTATCAGAAACAAAGACACTTCGATAATTCTCAACATCGATATACATTTCGGTGGGTAATCCATTTTTACCGTTAATGTTTATATCAAAAGTTAAACATTGATCACTATCTAGTTTATTCTTTTTTCTTATTTCTTCCTCAATCTCTGATCTAAATTTGTAATAAATCTTTTTGTCTTGAAGTATTATATAGAGCAAAAAAACAAGTTGAGGAAGTAAATCATCTATGTTTTCATAGTTTATATAAAAATTATCTGTTTGTGTTTCTTTTATAGCTTGCAATAAAAGAGTTGCGTTTTTAATTTTTTTAAATTTAAAATGTTCCAATTTCTGTAAGAGTTGTGGATCATTATAATCCATATAAAATTTGTTAATCTCTAATTTTTTATTATGTATGTTCTCCAAATATTCCTCAATTAATAATTTTAAAAGTACATTTAAACATCTAATTTCTGGTTGGAAAACCAAAGAAGAAAAATGATAACATCTTCCTAATTCTAGCGCGGTCGATGCATGTATGCCTATTCTCGTATCATCATACTTGATGCAAAGTCGATTACTATCTGCAAATTTCTTTATACATAATTCAGATACGAGTTGCTCAAACTCAATCTTTCCATAAGCTAAACCTGCATGATGTGAATCTCTCAATAAGTAATCGACTCGATCTGAACCAAAATCACCAGTTAGAATATCTACTAAAAATCTTAAATTAGGATCTATTCCTTTTAAATTTCCTGTCGCGATATAAACGATAATTTTTATGTCATCGTCTGAAAAATTATTTTTTAATATTTTATATATATCTTTTTTATGATCTAGAATAATTTTTTTTGTAAAATACTCATGATCTATTTTCTCTCCATACCATTCGATATGTTCGCGGAGTGCTTGTTCAACAGAATGAGAAAATGCTGAATGACCGATATCATGTAATAAAGCTCCTATTCTTAATAATTGAACGTTTTTTTCTAATTTTTGTTTTAATGATTTAGCGGATACATTAACTCTTAAAGTATCTATATACCTATTAGTTACAAACAATGTTCCTATACAATGATTATATCTTGTATGAGTTGCACTTGGATATTTTACTTGCCCAAAACTTAATTGTTTTATTCCCTTGAGTCTACGAAATTCGCCAGTATCAATGAGTTGTTTTTCTATTTTTGTTAAACCTATTCTTCCATGTACTGCATCGTTTACAAAACATTCGATTTTAATTTCTTCCATTGATATCTTCCTATCTATTTTAACATTTTAGATATCATTTCCATTAGATATTAACTCCCATTCATCATCGTTCGATTAATTTTTTTATAATAGATTAATCTTATATTCAATTATCTATTGTTTTTAAGTAAATATCCCTTCAAGACAATACACTGTCAATTTCCCTTCGTGACCCTCATCTTTACAGAGAGGTGATAGATCACATTTTGGACATAACTGAACCGTTAAGTCGTCCTTTGAATTATTGAGTGTCCCTAATTTTTCATGAAGCTCATATAACAATTTAAGATATTTACCTTCAGCAATTCTCGGGATTTTATCCTTATTTTTTATTCCAATCCATTCATAGAGACGTTTCCCACCTTTACTTGAATTGCAGTTTTTACAAACCTTAATTGCATTATCAGGAATATCTGGTCCCCCACAGGATCGTGGTAAAATATGCTCGATTGTTAAATTCCCTTTTGAACCACAATAAATGCATTCATCTGGTTTTTCATGCTCCTTAACCCATTCTCGTATGGTAGATGACCAATGAATTTTTCCATCTCGAAGGGCAATAAATCGTTCCATCTGAAATGCTCTTTGATTAATCCCAAAACCAGCAGATTTCGAAATCAACTTTGCATACTGCCAATAAATTTCATCTCTAACTGTTTTGACTACCGGTGGTGGCATAAATAATCAATTCTAAACTTATTATTAAACTTATAGTCTTTATAGTATTGCGCTAAACTCCTGTAAAGGATATCGAAATTACTCCTATAACAATAGGAGAAATAATGAAAAATTTAATAGCATACCTTCCCTATTACAATTGTTGTTTTAATATGCCTGAGAGATCGCCATATAGAAAGACTTGCGTCGTATGTGGACGAGTTGTTTATCCTGGAACTGGAACATACCACCGTGGTGTTTTAGTTCATAGAACATGTAAAGGTCTTCTTGAGGCTAATTGGTGGAGATATATTGATTATTAAAAAATAATTATTTAATTGGCTTTTTTCCCAACATTAAAGAATCTAAATAGATAATTATATCTTCAGAATTTTCAAACTTTGTTACTAAGAAAAAATATTCGTCTATTGCTTTTCTAACATGATCTTCAGAAAGATTTAAAAAATCACCTAATAAAAATTCTTTTGAATGAATTCTAATTCGGGATCGTATCTTTTTTCCTTTACCATGAACATATTGACTTCTAAGTTTATATAATTCTTTTGCAAATTCAAAAATTTCTTTACGAACTGAATATTTATTCGATATAAGAACAGCAAGTCTTGTAGCGAACTTATAGGAAAGTTCTTCCTTTTCACCTCCCTTAAAAAGTATAGCCTCCAAACAAATACAATATTTTGCTATCTCTTCCATATAATCTCTTGTTTCTTGAGAGTATACAAATTCCATAAGTGCCGTATCAAAATTTGGAAATTTTTGATGCACTTTCAGAAGTATTGTTAATTTTTTTTGAGTGTAATCGATGAAAGAATCATGTTCGTTTATTTTTAATTGATAGTGTTCATTTGGAAAAAATATCGGAAAAATAGGATCAAATCCGACTAATTCTATTTTTTGATTTTTTTCATTATATAGGAAATGTTCATTAAAACATATTCTTCCTTTTTTAAAAAGTTTCATACATATTTCTATATCAAGAATAGATATTTTGTTTTGACTATTATCAATAATTAATGCATGATTGATATGATATTTGGGAAGGTTTGGTAATCTATTTCTATCGATTATAACACTTTGTTCGACAAGGTTTTTTAAAACATTATTAAATTTAATAATTTTGATGAATTCATTAATTTTTATTTCTTTAATTTTACAATCAAAATAATGTATGGGAACAAGTAATAATTCACTTTTTCCTGCCATTTTTTAAATACCTGTAATTTTGTTAACATTATATGATATACACAGTCATAATAAAATTTTTATTTATTAAGTTATCAAACGACTTCGGAAATAAATAAATATATATTTTTATATGCCTTAAAATGCCCATCTGACAGAAGAAAACTCCCATCATAGGTTAATGATTAAAGAAGAAGGCATCAATCGTAGCTATTTAATTAAATTGAATATTGTATTGATTTTTTCACTCTTTTTTTAAAAACTGTGTCGCTGAAGAAACAAATTATCCCGATGGAAATTGTTATTATGATGAATATTTTCGGATCAATGTTTTTAAAATAGCTCGAATAAAATCCTCTAATTCTTGATCTTCTATTCCATTTTTTCCAGGTGTCAAAGGAAAAGCACCAACGGAGGGTATCGCTTCTCCTTCGTTAATACAAAATATCTTGTTTTTATCCCCAGGATATAAAATATACGCGCCTTCCGTTCTAAGAATTGCATCCCGGTATGAATGCATTTTATAAATGTCACCCGCTTTAAATGATCTATTTATTTGTTCTTCAATATCGAGATTATCAGTGAGTTTCTCTTCTTCGATACCTATCTTATCCGAATCATTTATTTGAATTTTGTCAAACTTAATAGCTGTATCACTATAAGAGCCAATTTTTTCATAGAATTCGAGAATTTCTACATCAGAACGATATTTTGCGTCAAAATGAATAAATGATCCCCACTCCTCACTGGTTATATAGATTGTGAAATCTGGTTTAAAAGGAAGAGAATATGAACGATTTATTGTTTTTTGAGAAAAAAGGCGATTATACATTACACATAAATTAATTTTCTTTTCATCTATTATTGTCTCAAAATTTATCGCAGATCTTTTTCCTCTTTTTATCTGTATCGACCATTTATTATCTGTAGTTTCAAAAAGATCCTCGAAAAAAATCTGTTGATTGACGATGCTACTAAATGCTTTAACAATCTTGAAAAAACACCAATATTCATAGAGCTGACTTAATTTTTGATTATACCCTTTAATGTTATCTTCTACTTCAGCCCAATGTAATCTAAAAGCAAACTCGAAATTGAGGAAAAATTGAAAAATTTCTCTATAACCTTCTTGTTTTTGTAATACCTGTGAATTTGAAGGAATGTATTCAAGCTGTCCCACATCTAATAACCAATCTTCAGAAATATATTCATGAAGTATATGATAATACTCTATTAACTTACTATCAATATAACCCATACCTGGTTTAATTTCATTAAGATGCCGTGTAGCACGTTTAAGCTCTATAATCAATGCATCTAATGACTGGAGAAAGGCTTTAACCAATCTATTTTCAGGTGTATCAATATTTTCCTTATACCGTAGTTGTGCAATAGATATTGGTACATATTTATTCATTGATGAAGGCCAGTTTAATGGCGGTTTCTGGGTCTTGTATAAATTCTGAGGCGAGGCAACCATTTCTATTATGCATTCTGGGGAAATAGATGAAGCCATTGAAATAGGGGTTTGTTCTTTATACGTCTCAAGTCGGTTGTAGATGTTTTTCCTAATTATATCAAGAGCATAGGGCAAATTGTTTAATCGAAATAGATATTCTAAAAACATGAAATCTTGATAAAATGTATCTCGAGGTTTATCACTGAAATCATACCATTGATATAATGGTGAACCAAATTCAAATATTAAACCAGAGGCTGCTTTTGAGAGATCTCCAATCATCGCAGGATATTGATGTTGATAGTCAATTTTTTTAGATCGTACCTCAAATGGATGTGGTATAGAACGTTTACCGTTTAGCTCCACATCAAAAAAAGATTTACCCACATAACTATGAAAATTAAGTATACCACTTACAGTTCTTTCATTTTTATTTTCTTTAATTCTCATTTGTTCAAAAGTGACGGATTTTTCATCTTCTCGTTTAATAGTTGGGAATAAATTGATCATATGAGGATCTTTTATAGATTCATCTAATTTGAACAATATTTGGTAACTAATTTCCTCAAGAAGCATGATCCTTGCTCCAGGATCAAGATCAATCCTTTGGTTATATTGAATCGGTGTTTTTTCGTCTGGTTTTTCTACTTTGGGAACATTTTCGAATTCCATTGTTTTTGTTTTAAAATCTTTTAAATCTACCTCATCCCAAATATTATTGATATTAAAAGGTACTACAGCGTTAATCGTAAGACTTCCTATAGGATTCTTGTTTTGATCAAAAATTTTAACTATTACGTTCTGTTCTTTTCGATTGACATATACCATTTTTCATGCACCTATTTGGTGAATGAAACATATCTTTGTTCGTGCAGTATTTGATCCATTTCCTTAATTTTTTCAATAGATGAAGGATAAGGAATTTTCTTAAGTTCTGATATAGAAGTATCTCGGGGAGGTTTTTGATTATCCTGCATTGAACAGAGATTGAATAATTTTTGCAGAAGATCTCCGATTGTTCTCTGAGCTCCATGTACTTTTGGTAATATTTTTTGTTTTATCTGGGCATCAAAATATCTCTGCCAATTCTTCCAATTAGACGGTTTTCCTTCATATTTCCAAGCGACATACATAAAACGTGTAATTTCATTTATGACTCTGAAACCAAAATCAAAACCAGATTTCCTCAACGCATTCTGGAATTTAGTAAGCTCATCAGAAAAAACATCCCAAAATAATTTTCCATCATGAGTTTTAATATTACCAAATTCTTCATGGAGTTTATTGATATTCCATTTTCTTATATCAATGTCTGAAAGAGGATTTTCAAGGTATTCGATATCACCTATAGGTTCTGTTTGTGTTGAAATACCTGACATATAATTTTTGGCGGGAAGGATATAAAATTCAATTGTATTTGCTCGATCTAAAACCTTGGGACTAAACATATATGTTGTCTCATCAACATTTACTGTGCCAATGACAAGAATATTTGAAGGAATAGATATGCTCTTAGGAATTTTTTGAATCTCATCAATATGATCAGAAGTATGAAGCGGTATTTTTTCTTCGCTTTCCATTGCTGAGAGAAAATCTGCAAAATATCGTTCTACATGGGAGAGATTCATTTCATCAAGGATAAGAAAATGTGGACGGTCTTCTTCATTGATGGCACATAGAATAAGATCCAATGCAGCTGTTTTTTGATATGTATCAGTTATTACATTATGAAAACCAACAATATGTCTATTCTCGGTCCAATTTGCTCCAACAGGGATAATTCTATAACATGTATCTGTAGTAATTGATGCGCTCGGAATTTCTATTTTTAATTGGATCTTTTTGTTATAATCCTGTTTCGATAAAGTATCAAGCATAATTTTTAAATCTTGATCCTTAGAATCATAAAAGAGGCGGGGAGTTAATTCTAAACGACCATAACTCTTTTTTCCATTAATTTCAATTGGATAGACACCTTCATATTTTTTTAAATTTGGATATTTTGAAAAAAAAGCATCTTTTTGAAAAGCCCACCCACCAGATGTTGCCGATTTTCCTACAGTTACATCTGATTCTATGTATGGTTGTGATCTTGTATTTCTTTTTTCGTTAAGATATTGAGCAAATAATAAAGCGATTTTTGTTTTTCCAGTTCCTGAATTACCAGTAAGAATAAGGAAAGGTTTTACCTTTAAGGATAAAAGAAAATTTTCAATAAAAGTTGTATCAAACAAATAACCTTTCTTAATTAGATAGTGGTAAAATCCATTTTTCAGTATTTGTATATCATCTGATTTAGATAATTTATCATCTTTTTTTGTATGGTTAATTTGTGAGGTTAGTACTAAAGAAGTTGTCTTAAAAAGATTTAAAAGATCATTAAAAGTAGAGGTAATTCTATTTGCGATTGTATCATTAATATCATTTTTGCCTATAAATGCTATAATATGACAATCTTTCGACCAAATATCTCTTATTTTTTCTGGTGAATTTGGTTCTAATCTATCACTGGAGTTAGGTTGTTTCTCAGCGTCTACAGTTGAATATAGATTTAAATCGCGATTATTGTTTAATATCTTTAAAATTTCATTTTGTAAATCACTATTTGAACGAACAGTTTCTACTATTTGATTATTATTTTCTACATAATATCCATAGCAAAAGCCGAATTTTATACCAAGGCTATTAATCAAAATATAAAGTTGTGGATAATATGATGCTCGGTTAAATTGGATATTTGAATCTTTTTTTGAAATACAAGCCCATACATAGGAATTTACTTTCTGTCCATAAAACGTAAATTGTTTTGATTCAAAATTATCAACTAAATTCTTTTGCTGTATGTATTTTTTTAAAAATTCATCAAGTAATTGATTTGGTGTTTTACCATTTTCCGCTCTAAACTTGTCAAGGCTTTTTTTTATTATCTGAATATATTTTTCTCTATAGGTTTTATTTTCTTCTCCATTAAGTCTTGCCGATTCAAGTCCATTTTTAATTACTAGATCAGAAATTTCTATTGAATCCTTAATCATTTTTTTTGAAATTAGATTTTCTTCATTCATTTTTTAATTCCTCCATTTTCCCCAATTCGAAATAAGTAATGATAATTCTAATTCTGATTGTTGGGGAAATTCGTCCGTTATTTATAAAATAAACAACAATAATTTCTTTAAAAACCTATATGCTATGAAAATGATATTATTATAAAGTCATTAGAATGAATTTAAAGCCCTTTTTTGCATAAAACACTTAAGAATTTTTTACCAAATCTGCGATAGATTTTGCTGAACTACAACTTGATTACTCCTTGCTTTTTTAATTCAAAGAAACATTTCGCACATGCCTTTACATCAGCAAGAGCATTATGAACATCTTCAAAATCGTGATCAAATAAGGTACTATGCAACTCTCGTAAATTTGGCCATTTAAAATTCCCATAATATCCGGGTATTTCACAAAAATCTGTTGACGAACGCATGGTACACACTTTTGGTTTCTTAGAAAGAGCATGATTTATTTTTTTTCTGAGAAATTCAGCGGCGATAATCTTCTCATCAAAATCAATATTATGAGCAACAATCAGACTTGCTTTTTTTACATCTCTAGCAAATTGATTAAGAACTACATTTAAATCATATCCATTTGCAAGTGCCGTTTTGGTTGTAATACCGTGGATTTTCGTTGCTTCTTTAGGAATAATAAATCCTTCCGGTTTAATGAGATAGTTATTTTCAGATAGTAATTTTCCAGAATGATTGTAACTCAACCATGCGAGTTGAACTACCCGCGGCCAATTCTCTAAATCTTTAATAGAAGCACGATAAGTTCGTGGTAAACCGGTTGTCTCTGTATCAAAAAATAGGTACACGTTTTATACCATCCTTGATATAAAATATTTTTCAGTATCCTTATCAACAAAATACATATAACATCCTTTTAAACCACGAGACATCAACACCCGATAAATATTTTTTACATATTCATCAAAGCGTTCTGTACTTCTCTGAAGAACAGGATCTCTTGTTCCCCTAGGATCCCCAACTAAACAATCATTTTCTTTATCATATTTCAAATCAGGACCTACAATAACTCCAATGTAGTCGAACTCAAATCCTTGCGCAGTATAGATACATCCTATCTGTTTGATCCCCTCGGGTTTATACGCCCACTCATACCACCTCACAAAACCCGTGGGTGGTCTTATCTTATCATGTGTTTCCCAGGGCATCGCAAAATCCCCGATTCGAACATCTTTTACTAATTCACCATTGAAATCTAATGTCTTAGACCACTCCCAGCAAAACCCAGCAGTTAATCGAGCAGATTTTCCTGCTTCACCATCTTTCTGCTTTATCATTTCATACAGTTTTTCTGGAGATTCGATAATCTGAAAATCAAAATTTTCTTTTTTTGAATCAAACACTATTTTCCTATCTGAATGCCCTAAAACAGATTCTAACCAATCAAGATAATTCTCAGATCCACCGCATCGAAATTGAGAAACCAATTCAACCTCTTTCACAACACAACCATATTTTTTTGCGGCATTCTTGATTAAATCGGTATTTCCGACTTCTAAAAATCGAATCACCTGTTTATCATCAATAAAAAATATTGATGTTTTCGCACATCGAATCAACTGTTCCATCTGGGGCATATCGGTTCTATCTGATGGTTTCGTATATTGATTATTAGACGTCTTACCAATTCTATGCGCCTCATCGACAATCAAAATATCTATCTGATTTTCCTTGATTCTCGCTGGAATAAAAGGAGTAAGGGACGTAAAAAGAAGTTTCGCATTACTTCTGTCAACCTTATGTCGAATTGCCTCAATCAAAGGTTTGGATTTCGAAGAAAAAAATACAGATTTTCCCTTCGAAGCCATCTCCGCCAGAATATTCAGAGCGATAACAGTTTTCCCAGTACCAGGACCACCCTTTACGATAACAACATTTTTTTCATTATTCTTCTCAGCTTTTCTTATCTTATCCAGAATAGCGTTTTTCGCAAAAATCTGATCATTTAACAAGGAAAAATCTGAAGAATTAGAAACAATCTTTGCAGCACTTTCCAATAATTTTTTTGAAGGTTTTACAGCAGATTGCATGAATTTATTGAAAATCTCAAAACCATCCCCTCTCGCTAATAATTCTTTTAATCGACGTGATAATAACTCTACATCCTCATGTGTATACACTGGATATCTCTCTAAAATTTTAGTGTAAATCGGATTAAACAAACCTTCTCCAATATTTTTACGATAATTTGGGCAATACGAACAACCAACAAGATCCAAGGAATTCTCCTCAAAAACTTCAATGAATCCGAACATATAATCGTGATACCCTTCAACCTGTTGTGATGGGTGAGGAACTGTTTTTGTACTGCCTCCGATATATGTTTCAACAAAATTTCCCTCGATGTCCAATGCCTCAACTCTTTCCCATTGTTTCAGTTCGATATGAACAACAATTCCCCGATCGTCGGTATTCTTACCAAATAACAGACAATCAATTCTTTTTGAAGTATAGGGAACCTGATATTCGAATGACACATAAACATTAGATAAATTTGAAGATTCTATTAAATTTTTAATTTTATCCCCAGTCACGCCCCAAGAGTGATATTCAGATTCTCCAATATGCATGCCAGATGTTTCCTTAAAATTAGTTTTCATAATATCTACTAATTTGTTTGATCGAACATCCGTGAAAAATTGTTCTTGCGGAGCATCATAGATTATATGTCGATTAATCATTTCTCAAACTCCGAATACTTTTTATTTGATCCCTTTGCTTTTTCAATAGGGTATTTTTTAGTATTTTTTTCCATTTTTTTCTGAAATTCGTTGCTTATATCAATATCATATCTTTGTGCAAGCCTTAAAATAAAAAATAAAATATCTGCAAGTTCTTCAGATACTTCCCCTTTTTTTTGTTTAATTACTTCCTCAACTTCTTTATCCGATTTAAAACGAAAATGTTCAAGAAGCTCAGATGATTCCGTAATAATTCCAATCGCAAGATCCTTTGCATTATGATATTGATCCCAATCGCGTTCTTCACAAAATGCCTTTACCATTTCTTTTAACTGTTTGATATTCGTTTTATCATCCATACGGAAAATCCTTAGTACTCAAAATCAGATATTCCTTTAAAGTTTTATTGCAAAATAAATCCTTTGAAAACTAAAATGATTATAATCTGGAATATTCCTTTATTTAAGTATCCTTTATTACGTTATTATTCCTTTTTCCTTCATGCTCGAATATCCTTGTTTTCCGATGATGATATGATCCAAAATACTAATCCCTATTATATCACCGGCGTTACATAACATCTTAGTCACTTCAATATCTGCCGCACTTGCTTCGCACTCCCCGCTCGGATGGTTATGAACTAAAATTACCGCATGACAACTCACTTTTACCGCAGGGTTGAACACCTCCCGTGGATGAATGAGGCTCGCATCAAGGATCCCAACGGAAACAAGCGTCTCAGAGATTATCCGGTTCTTCGTAT